>DATICK010000208.1:0-5392 GCA_035456865.1 Sulfuricaulis sp. | reverse complement strand
GATTTCATCAGCCAGTAGTTCATGCGTACGGCTCGAATTGCGGGATGACCTCGGTTTCGGCGCGCGCGTCCGCGACCCATTGCTGGATCGCTGGCAGGGCGGTGACGGTTTGGACATAGGCCGCGCAGACCGGATCGAGTTCGACCGCATAGGTCACGAAGCGCAGCGCCACCGGCGCGTACATGGCGTCGGCGACGCTGAATTTTCCAAACAGGAAACCGCCGCCTTTGCCGAAACGCGCGCGGCAGTCGTTCCAGAGCGTGGTAATGCGCGCGATGTCCTTCAGCACCTCCGGAGTGCGGCCCTTGCCGGGCAGGTGTTTGCGGCAGTTCATGGACATGTGTTGGCGCAAAGCCGAAAAGCCCGCGTGCATCTCGGTGGCCACGGACCGCGCCACGGCGCGAGGCGCCGGGTCGGCCGGCCATAGATCCTTGTGCGGGAATTTGTCGGCGAGGTATTCGCCGATCGCCAGCGATTCCCACACCGTGATTTTGCCGTCGATCAGCACCGGCACTTTGCCCGAGGGGGAATACTTAGTAATCTCGGCGCGGGAAGTGTCGGTGTACAGCGAAACGAAAATTTCTCGGAACGGGATGCCCGCCTGTTTCAGCACAAGCCACGGCCGCAGCGACCAGGAAGAATAATTCTTGTTGCCGATGACGAGGGTGAGGTCCATCCCGGCCGGCGTCCCGAAGACTAGGCGACCTTGATTGCGGTCTTGACAGTGTTCTCGTTAACCCGCAGGCGCGTGATGGCCTGGCACAGACCGGTACTTTCGTTGAGGTCGAGCAGCACGCCGCAGATAGTGCCGGGGCCATCCGCCACCTCGAAACGCTCGGGCAGTTTCTGCACGAAGCGCTTGAGCGATTTCTGCGTGTCCATGCCGATGACGGATTCATAGCAGCCGGTCATGCCGACATCGGTGATATAGCCGGTGCCGCGCGGCAAAAGGCGCTCGTCGGCTGTCGGCACATGCGTATGTGTGCCGACGACGGCGCTCACGCGCCCGTCGAGATACCAGCCCATGGCCATTTTCTCGCTGGTGACTTCCGCGTGCAGGTCCACGAGCACCATCTTGACGTCGTCCGGTTTCGCCGCGAGCGCGCGCTCGGCGGCGGCGAACGGGCAGGCGAGGTGCGGGTGCATGAAGACGTTGCCCATGAGATTGAGGATGCCGACCGTATGGCCCGATTCGAGCGTGGCCACGAACCAGCCGGTACCGGGCGTGCCGTCGGGATAATTGTGCGGGCGCAGCAGGCGCGGTTCGGCGGTAATGTATTCGAGAGCTTCTTTCTTGTCCCAAGCGTGATTGCCGTTGGTCAGCACGTCCACCCCCGCGGCGAATAATTCATTCGCGGTCTTGCGGGTGATGCCGGCGCCATCGGCGATATTCTCGGCGTTGGCCACGACGAGATCGAGCTTGAAGCGTTGGCGCAGGGTGGGGAGTTGATCGGAAATGGCGCGCCGTCCGGGTTGACCGACCACGTCGCCGATAAAGAGCAGATTCATGACGCGTACCTTTTCGAAATAAATCAGTGACTGTTAATAAAGATAGATCGCCCGGTCGGTAATGACCCCCTGCAAGGGGATATCCCAGGGATCGGGCGTCAATCCGTTGATCCGCTGGAAATCATACGCGATTCCGAGCACCTGTGGCTTGTGCCAGCGGCTGCGGTGGCGCAGGAACTCCAGGCTGCGGTCGTAGAAACCCCCGCCCATGCCCAGCCGGTTGCCATGGTCGTCGAAGCCCACCAGCGGCATGAGGATTAAATCCAGCTCCTGCGCCCGCACCAGGTGGCGTGCCGGCACCGCCGGCTCGGGGATGCCGAAGCGGTTCGGGACCAGCCTGGTCTCGGGCCGCGCCTCGGCGAACCACAGCCGGTCGTGCCCCAGCGGCGAGAGCACCGGCAGGTAAAGGATTTTGCGCAGGCGGCGGATGTGCTCGATGACAAGGCGGGTCTCGATCTCGCCGTCGTTGGGGAGATAACAGGCGATACGCCGGCTGACGTGATACAGGCGTGTGCCGGCTACGTTCACGGCAAGCGCGCGCGCCGCGAGTTTCTGATCTTGGGCGGACAGCGATTGGCGTCGGGTGCGCAGGGCGCGGCGGAGGTCGGATTTTTCTTTGGGCACGGAAATCGTCAAGGAAAAAAGAAAGACGCCCTCCGCAGATGCCGTGTTGCTCCGTAGCCTTGAACCGTGAGGTTCAAGTGGGTGCCTCAGAGATGCATCAGGCTTCCCGCAACGAGGCGGGCATGCACAACAGCATCTACAATCCGGCTCCCGTTAAAAGCACTTATAGGTTCAGAGGATAACTGGAGCAATCACGCACACCGCAGGGGGCGCACTGCAAATATATACCTATTGGCGGGTTTGTGCATCCCAGCGCAGCGCGGCGTCGATCTTGGTCTGGAGGAATTTTATTTTCTGCACGGTGTCAATAGCCATGCCGCCGCGGTTGCGCAAGTCGAGGAATTCATGCGCGATGTTGAGCGCGGCCATGACCGCGGTGCGCTCGGTGCCGATGACCTTGCCGCTCGTCTGGATCTCGCGCATTTTTTTGTCGAGATAGCTGGCTGCCGCCGTCAGCGCGGCGCGTTCGTCCTCGGGGCAGGCAACCATGAACTCCTTGCCGAGTATGGTGACGGTCACCCCGTCGCGCGATTCCTTCACGTCAGCTGCGCTCCAGCGCCTTGAGGCGGTCGATCATGGTTTCGATGCGCGCGCGGGCGACACGGGTTTTCTCCATCAGCCGCGCGTGCTGTTCGTTCAGGCTGTTCTGCTCGGACTTGAGCGATTGATTCTCGCTCTTGAGTCGCCGGCAGGTCTCGATGAGTTCATCAATGCGGCTTTCCAGAATCTTGAGGTCCGTGCTTTCCGCGCGATCGTCGTTAGCCATTAACGTCGCCCTACTTCGTTCGTCTGGACATAATCATATGCTCACTATAGGACCGACGCCGGCACGGGTCAACGCTTCCGGCCCCGGGCGCTCGGGTGTAGACTTTCTTTCCCCCATTCGGATCGCCGTCTGGCACCGCGTTCGCGCACTGTGGAAACCACCCCCGATCTTCCCGCCTATGACCATGCAACGCGTCTGCTGCACGAAGCCGGCGTTACCACCGGTGCGGCCGAGGCGCATGGCATCATTACCGGTGTGCTGTGTGCGCCGCACGGCGCCGGCGTGGCCTGGCAGGATCTGATCCTCGGTCGCGAGGCAGGAAAAAACCGCGAAGCGCCGGAGGCGCTGGCGCAGTTGCTGGCGGCGATGCACCGATCTGCCTACGCACACCTGAGCGGGGTGGAATGCGATTTTGTGCCGTTGCTGCCCGGCGATGACCACAGCCTGGCCGAGCAGATCGAGGGACTGACCGATTGGTGCCGCGGTTATCTCTTTGGCCTGTATGCCGGGGGCGTGAAGGAGTCGCAGAAGCTGCCGGGCGATGCCGGCGAGGTGGTGCGCGACATCACCCGCATCTCCGAAGCCGAGCTGGATGGCTCGCTGGCGGATGAGGAAGAGGCCAGGGCGCTGGTCGAGATCGTCGAATACCTGCGCGTCGGTGTGCAGCTCGTGTTCGAGGAGTTGCAGCCGCCTGCCTTGAAGCATTAGCCGGCTTGGAACCCATAATAGAAAAGAAAAAATTAGACAGAACTTACAGGATTTCCTAATCACCTAAATCCTGAAAAATTCTGTTAATTCGATCTATTTTATTTTTTGGAGACCATTGCTCTCTTCGAGCTTCACCTCGATCTGCTTCAAGGTCTCGCGGAAGGTGTCAACCTGCGGCCCGCCCAGTTCCACGGCGTGCTGCGCGGCGGCACGCGCCTCCGGCCATTTGTTCTGATCCGCCAGAGCCTGCGCGAGATTGTTGAACGCTGCGGCGGCGTCAGGATGATCCTGCGTCGCCCGCCGGAACGCCTCTTCGGCACCTGATACATCCCCGAGCGCGTAGCGACTGTTGCCCAGCCCCATCCGCGCGCCAAGGCTTTTCGGCCAGCGCTTGAGCGCGGTGCTGTAGGCGGTGCCCGCCTCCGGCCAGCGTGCGAGTCGTTCGAGCGGCGCGACCGCCTGCACATATGGATTTTCCTCGGCCGTGAATGGCAGCCGGTCTGGCGACAGGACCACCATCGCCCAGTAATGGGAGCGGCGCCAGGTTCGTTCGAATATTTCGATGGGGATGTCATGACGTTGCTCCCTCCCCGAACGCAGCACGATCCGGTCATGCGGCAGGTCGAAGCCCACGACCACGGCGTAATGCCACTTCGGATACCACCAGAAACTCAGATTCTGCAGAATCAGCACCGGGTTGCCGGAAGCCACCTCGGCAAACAGCGACTCGAGTTCCGGCCGCAAAACGTAGGGAACGCGCCCATGGCGGCGCGCGGCGCCGACCATTTCCAGTTGCAGGCTGCCCCGGCGTTCGGGCAGGTAAATTTGTTGCGTCAGTTGGTCGGGCGTGACAGAAACGCCGGTCCATTCGAGCACCGTCGCCAGCGCCGCCGGTCCGCACTGGTATTCCTCCTGCGGATAGAACGGTACCGTCGTAAGCTCGACCGGTCGCGGAAAGGCGTTGGCGGTGGCGCGGACCCGGTCGGTTTGCAGCGTGGCACAGCCCGACGCGAACAGCATGACGAAAAAGATAATACCGCCCGAGAAAATCCGGGCGGTTGGAATGTCAATCATTCGGTTAACGCGAAGAACTGCGAATTAATAACGTTTTTGATGTTTGACGAACGGGAAGATGTTGGTGAGACCGAGAATATCGGTGATCAGCAACACGATGAAGATAAACACCAGCGCCCCGATCAAGCTATCACCACCGGCCGGCAGTTGATCGATCTTCCCGGAAAGGGATTGCACCTCCTGGTCGGTGAGGCTGTCGATGCGCGCCTGCACTTGGGAGGGGTCGACGCCGCGGGCGAGAAGCTGGGCCTTGACGTCGTCGCGGCTGAAAACTTCGCGCAGGCGCTCCCGATCCTGCTGCACTTGGGCCGCATTGACCACCGCATCGGTGCTGATCATACCGGCGTGCGCCGCCGGGAAATGCAGGCTTAACGCGAGTAGACCCAGGACGACCAGATGACTGACAGGCTTGCTGAGGCGACGAAGTGTTTCCATTAGGCGGATCTCCTGAAGGTCGAATTTAGCTAATTCATTAAAGCACAAATCAAATCAGCGCTTGGGATGCTTGACGAACGGGAAGATATTGGTGAAGCCGAGAATATCGGTGATCAGCAGCACGATGAAGATGAACACGAGCAGTCCCAGGGCATCACCGCCGGCCGGCAGCTGATCCAGCTTGCCATTCAGGGTCTGGACTTCCTGGTCCGTCAGGCTGTCCACGCGCGCCTGCACCTGCGCCGGATCGACGCCGCGGGCGATCAGTTGGGCCTG
>DATICK010000207.1:0-2143 GCA_035456865.1 Sulfuricaulis sp. | reverse complement strand
ATGTCCACGGCATAGGCCTGGTTCGCGCCGAGCTTGAGCGCGGCGATCGAGAGAATGCCCGAGCCGCAGCCGTAATCGAGAATGATCTTGTTGGTGAGCGTCTGTTCCGCCAGCCATTCGAGACACAGCGAGGTGGTCGGGTGATCGCCGGTGCCGAAGGCGAGTCCCGGATCGAGAATGATATTGACGGCGTCCGGTTCCGGCGGCGTGCACCAGCTTGGCACTACCCACAGATCTTTGCCGACCTGCAATGGTTTGTAATGCGCCATCCACGAGTGCGCCCAGTCCTCGTCACCGAGCAGATCAATTTCGTGCGGCGGGTTGTCTGCGAGACCCAGGCATTCGCGCGCTCGCGAAAGAATATCGTCAGTGTCGGTGTGTTCCGGGAACAGACCGGTGACTTGAACCTGCGACCACAGCGGGCTTTGTTCCCAATAGGTATCGAATACCGGCTCGTCGCCGGCGTCCTGCAGCGTGACCGAAATTGCACCCCACTCCTCGAGCGCGTCGGCAAGCACCTGCGCTTTATCCTGATTCGCGCGCAGTTTCAGTTTGAGCCAGGGCATGAACCGGTGTTCGTGGGATATCCAGCGGATCGATTATCTGCTCGATATTCCTAGAGGCCGAGTTTCTTGTGCAGGTAGTGGATGTTTACCCCGCCGCGGATGAAAAACGTGTCGTTCATGATGTCCTGGTGCAACGGGATGTTGGTCTTGATGCCGTCCACGATCATTTCGGAAAGCGCGATGCGCATGCGCGCCAGCGCTATCTCGCGCGTGTCGCCGAAGGCGATGAGCTTGGCGATCATCGAATCATAGTAGGGAGGCACGAAGTAGTTGGTGTACACGTGCGAGTCCACGCGGATGCCCGGTCCGCCGGGCGGGTGCCACGTGGTGATGCGCCCCGGCGAGGGAATGAAATTCTTCGGATCTTCGGCGTTGATGCGGCATTCGATGGCGTGCCCGCGCCAGATAATGTCTTTCTGGCGGAACGCGAGATTCTCGCCCGCGGCGATCCGCAGCTGTTCGCGCACGATGTCCACGCCCGTGACCATCTCGGTGACCGGGTGCTCGACCTGCACGCGCGTATTCATTTCGATGAAATAAAACTCGCCGTCCTGGTACAGAAACTCGAAAGTGCCGGCGCCGCGATAATGGATCTTGCGGCAGGCGTCGGCGCAGCGTTCACCTATCTTGTTGCGCAGCTTCTCGGGAATGCCCGGCGCCGGCGATTCCTCGACCACCTTCTGGTGACGGCGCTGCAACGAACAATCACGCTCGCCCAGATGAATCGCATGACCGTGGGTGTCGGCCAGCACCTGGAACTCGATGTGGCGCGGGTTATCGAGGTATTTCTCCATGTAGACGGTGTCGTTGCCGAAGGCGGCCTTGGCCTCGGCGCGGGTCAATGACACGGCGTTGAGCAGGGCCGCCTCGGTGTGCACCACGCGCATGCCCTTGCCACCACCACCGGCGGCGGCCTTGATGAGCACCGGATAGCCGATGTGCGCGGCAAGCTTCAGGACTTCCTTTTCATCGTCGCCCACTGCGCCGTCGGAGCCGGGCACGCACGGCACGCCGGCCTTTTTCATGGTGCGGATGGCGGATATCTTGTCGCCCATCAGTCGGATGGTTTCGGCGCGCGGGCCGATGAAAATGAAACCGCTTTGTTCCACGCGCTCGGCGAAGTCGGCGTTCTCCGAGAGAAAGCCGTAGCCGGGATGGATCGCCTGGGCGTCGGTGACTTCGGCGGCGCTGATTACCGCCGGGATGTTCAGATAGCTGTCGGTTGCGCGCGGCGGGCCGATGCACACCGATTCGTCCGCGAGCTTGACGTACTTGGCCTCACGGTCGGCCGTGGAGTACAGGGCCACGGTGCGGATGCCGAGGGCGCGGCAGGCACGCTGGATACGCAGCGCAATTTCGCCACGGTTGGCGATAACCACTTTATCGATCATGGCTTACTCGATGATGAACAGGGTCTCGCCGTATTCCACCGGCTGGCCGTTTTCCTTGAGGATCGCCTTGATGACGCCGGCCTTGTCGGACTCGATCTCGTTCATCATCTTCATGGCCTCGATGATGCACAGGGTGTCGCCTACGTTGACCTGGCTGCCGACATCGACAAAGGCTTTCGCCTCGGG
>DATICK010000206.1:0-3491 GCA_035456865.1 Sulfuricaulis sp. | reverse complement strand
GGACTGGCGCTGATCCTCGCCAGCCTTGCGCTTATCGCGTGCGGCTATCTCTGGTACACCGTGCTCTACCAGAACGCCGACCTGTTTTCGATGGACATCGCCGGCGCGCTTGACCGCATCGAGTCCAGTACCAACCAGACGCAGGAATCGCTCACCAACGACGAAAAGGACATCAAGACTCTCAAGGAAACCCAGGACACCCTCCGCGCCTCGCTCGAGAAAATCAACACCGATCTCGCGCGCAACCGGCTGGAATGGGCCCTGACCGAGACTGAGCAGCTGCTGGTCATCGCCAACAACCGCCTGCAGCTTGCGCGCGACTCACGTTCCGCCCTCGCCGCGCTGCGCGCCGCCGATCAGCAGTTGCAGCTCCTGGCCAGCCCGAAACTTCTGCCGGTGCGGCGCGAACTGGCGCGCGAGATATCCCTGCTCGAATCGCTCGACAAGCTGGATGTCAGCGGCATCACATTGCGTCTCGCAACCCTGGCCGAATCCGTGGACCGCCTGCCACTGGCAACCGATACCCGGCTGAATGAATTCGAAGCTGGCAAGCCGCAGGCCGGACAAGGCAGCGCCCAGGTAGCGGCGGCGGACACCGGCTGGCGGCAGACGGCACACAGCCTGTGGCAGGACATCCTTTCCCTCGTGCGCATCCGCAACGACATGGAATTGCAGCGGCCGTTGCTGCCGCCGGAACAGCAATATTTCCTTCGCGAGAATCTGCGCCTGATGCTGTACGGAGCGCAGCAGGCGCTGCTGCAGGGCAGCATCCCGACCTATCAGCAGAATCTCAAATCGGCACAACGCCTGATCAAGGATTTTTTCGATCTGAATTCACAGGGCGTGATCTCGGCACAAAGCGAGCTCGGCAAACTGCAAGGCATGAGAACCGTCGCCGATCTGCCGGACATCACGTCCTCGCTCACCACCCTGCGCCGCCTCAGCGGCCGAAAGGCCGAACCGTGAAACTGCTGTTTTTCATCATCGCACTGCTGTTTGCCGCCGTGCTGATCACGCTTTACGCTCTCGACAATCCGGGCTACGTGCTCATTGCGCACGCGCCGTGGAGTATCGAGATGTCGCTCACGCTCTTCATCCCGCTGATGATCGTCGTGTCCTTTTTGTTTTATCTCTCCCTGTACATCATCCTGCGCCTCTGGCGCATTCCCCGTGACGTCGGGCGCTGGCGCACTCGCCGGCAGGCGCGGCGGGCGCGCACGGCACTCCTCAAGGGGCTGACCAATCTGGCGGAGGGAAACTGGGCGGAGGCGGAGGCGCAGCTGCTCGCCGGCATGCGGCATGGCGATACACCGCTGCTGAATTATCTCGGCGCCGCCATGGCCTGCGAGGGCCAGGGGAATAGCGAGAAGCGCGACGAGTACCTGGCGCTGGCGCACAAGAACGCGGCGCAACACGACCTCGCCATCGGTATGACGCAGGCCTATTTGCAGCACCAGGCACATCAACTGGAACAATCGCTCGCGACCCTGAACGAGCTGCGGGGTAACGCGCCGAAACACCGGCAGGTGCTGAAACTGCTTGCGCAGGTGCATGTGGAATTACGAGACTGGACCGGCCTGATCGAACTGCTCCCGGACCTGCGCCAAAACTATGCCATGACCACGAAGGAAGTAGACGCGCTTGAATTGCAAGCGCATCACGAGTTGCTCAAGCTCTCGCTGCCCTCCGGCAAGCCGGGCGTGCTGGAAAAAGCCTGGAACGCGGTGCCGAAATCGCTGCGGCGCAACCCCTCGATGATCGCGACATACGCCCGTCAGCTCATCCGGCAAGGAGAAATGGAGCAGGCCGAATCCGTGCTACGCGCCGCCATCGAGGACGGCTGGGACTCCACGCTGGTCGAACTTTACGGTCAGTCGCCGGGAAAGAATGTGGCGGAACAACTTGAAACGGCGGAAGGCTGGCTGTCATCGCACCGCGGTGATCCTAAACTATTGCTGACGCTGGCGCGTCTCGCCTTGCATAACAAGCAGGACAGCAAGGCACGCGGTTATTTCGAACAGTGCCTGACGCTGCACGGCCCGTCCGAGGCCTATCACGAGCTGGGCAATCTGATGGAACGTCTTGGAGAGAAAGACAAGGCGCTCAACTACTACCGGCGCGGCCTGGAGATGTACGCCAATGAATTGCGCGCCACTCCCGCGCGCGGGCTGGGCTCGACCGTGTCCCGTTTCCGCGCGGCGCGTTAGACTGCACAGTTTTTAGCGCGGCGATTCAAGCATGGCATTCTGTGCGCGGATAATATCCATCGAATAGGTGAAATCGCCGACCCATCTGCCTGCTCGGTAGTCGATCCGTACCACGTCCGGCACGAAACCCTTCCGATCCACGGCCATGGGGAAGTCGCTGGCCACGGCGCCGCTGTCAATTTCATCGAAGCTGCATGCCTTCTCGTAGCGCGCCGGCCGAAACCACAGGCTGAGCTTTGGAGTGACGGGAACCGCGTCCTTGTTCTCCTCATCGCTGAACCACACGCGCTTGGCGACCATGCATCCGAAGATCAGTTGCACTTCGGCGTACAAGCGCTCGGCGCGCTTCGCCAGCGCGCGCTCGGCCGCGGCGGTTAGTTCCACGCGCACCGGCTTGCCATAAAGCTGGATCGTAATGTTCACTTTTGTTCCGGTTCGCCGGTCTTTTCGGAAGACTCAATCGCTTCGCGGTTTTTCTCGGCGTCCTGCCGGAGGGTGTTTTCCACCGCGCGCGCCTTGTCCTTCATCTGCAATTGAGAGCCGAATACCGTGTCTTTGACATCTTTTTTCTGCTCGCCGCATGCCGCGAGCGACATAGCCAGCGCCATAACACTCAAAAGCAATCGCATAGCTGATCTCCAATGGCCTCGGTCAGGAAGCCGACGCGTGGGCGTGTTCAAATGAATCATAGTACAGCCGGTCATTGGGCAGGCCATGCACTATTACCGCCTTTTTGAGCGCCTCGATCATGGGCGGCGGACCGCTGGCGTACACCTCATGCAGGCTCAGATCGGGGTGATCGGCGACCACGGCCTCGTGCACCCAACCGCGGCGACCGCTCCAGTAATCCTCGGACAAAGGCTCGGAAAGCACCGGCGTGTAGTGGAAATGAGCATGTTCTCGGGCCCACGTTTGCGGCAGCTCATTCAGGTACAGGTCGCGCTGCGCGCGCACGCCCCAGTACAGATGCAGCGGTCGCGTCGTGCCCTGGGCAAAGGCATGATCGAGAATGCTCTTGATCGGCGCAAAACCAGTGCCGCCCGCGACCAGAATCACCGGGCGGTCCGAGTCTTCGCGCAGAAAAAAAGTCCCGAGCGGTCCCTGAAAACGCAGCAGATCCCTTTCCTTCATCGTGGTGAAGACCTGCCCGCTGAACAACCCGCCCGGAACATGGCGGATATGCAGCTGGAGCAATTCATCCGCGTGCGGCGCGGTGGCGAGCGAAAAGCTGCGCCGCTGGTTGCCGCTCAGCAGGATGTCGATATATTGACCAGCGAGAAATTG
>DATICK010000205.1:0-7700 GCA_035456865.1 Sulfuricaulis sp. | reverse complement strand
GCGTCTGTTTCACGACGGATGGCTGGATTCCGGCGATCTCGCCTACATGGCCGGCGGCGACGTGTACATCACCGGGCGCGTGAAAGACATCATCATCCGCGCCGGGCGCAATATCTACCCGCATGAACTGGAAGAGGCGATCGGTAACCTGCCGGGCATACGCAAGGGGTGCATCGCGGTATTCGGCAGTATCGATCGCGCTACCGCCACCGAGAAGCTGGTGATACTGGCGGAAACGCATGAGACGGAGACTGACGCGCGGGAACGGTTGCAAACCGCGATCACCGCTCTCGCGGTGGACCTGGCCGGCGCCGCGCCGGATGATGTGGTGCTCGCGCCCCCGCACACAGTGCTCAAAACCTCGAGCGGGAAGGTGCGACGCGCCGCCAGCCGCGAACTGTATGAACGCGGCCATTTGGCCGAACCCACGCGTCCCGCGTGGCGACAGATTCTGCATCTGGCCTGGACCGGCATGACGCCGCAACTGCGCCGGATCGCGCGCGGGGCCGGCGCCATGCTGTATGCGCTCTATGCCTGGATGCTGTTCTCGTTATTGGCGCCGCCGGTCTGGCTGGCGGTGGCGGCGCTTCCGCGCCCCGCCTGGGCACTGGCCGTCATTCGCGCCGCGGCAAGAATATTGCAGCGGTTATCCGGCGTGTCCTTACACTTGCAGGATCTCGACAAACTGCCGCGCGGCCCGTACGTAATTGCGGCCAACCACGCGAGTTATCTGGATAGCATCGTTCTTGCCGCGGTGTTGCCCGGAGAATTCAGTTTCGTCGCCAAGCGCGAGCTTACCGCGCATCTTGTCGCGCGCTTGTTTTTACGGCATATCGGAGCGGAATTGGTCGAGCGTTTCGAGCTGGCACGCGGCGTGGAAGACGCGCGCGTCGTGGCGCGCGCCGCGCGCCGCGGGAAAACGCTGGTGTTTTTTCCCGAAGGCACCTTCACGCGCACGCCGGGCTTGTTGCCGTTTCACATGGGCGCTTTCGTCGCCGCCGCCGAGGCGGGCGTGCCGCTCGTGCCTATAACCATCCGCGGCACCCGCTCCATCCTGCGGTCGGACCAGTGGTTTCCGCGCCGCGGAACGGTGGCTGTCAAAATCGGCACACCGGTCCCCCCCGAAGGCGCCGACTGGGCGGCGGCGATCCGGCTGCGCGATGCCGCGCGCGCGGAAATCCTGCGGCATTGCGGCGAACCCGATCTGGCCGATCGGCCACCGCCTGCCTGAGCCAGTCCGATTTCCTGCGCTTTCAGCGCGATAAAAAATCCGCCACCGCTCTCATTCGACTTTGGTGTATCGCATCGGTGGCATCCTGGAACGGGTGCGCAAACTCCGGGTGTTGCACGACCCGCGCACCGCGGAATTTTGCCGCAAACAGAAGCTCGTGTATTTCTTGCGGGCGCACCACGCGGTCGCGTCCGCCGGCGATGATCTGGAGGCGGGAGCTGTCCGCCGGTAAATGATTGATTGGATCGTATTGCTCCGGGCAACCCAGCGGCGATATCCGGCTGGGCGAGGAATCGATAACCAGCGAGGAATAATCGCCGCTCTCCCCCGCGGCGTTCAGCAGGATGACTCCGCCCATCGACATGCCGTACAGCGCATGACGGTGATAGGGCTGGGTGTTGAGGTTCGCAATGATCTCCCGGTAATCAGAAATAATCGCGGTCAGGCGGCTCCTGCCCTCGGAAAGGCCGTAACCGCGATAATCGTAAACGTAAACATCGAATCCCCGATCGCGAAAGGACTGCAACTCGCCCATGATCTGATCGGCGAGCATCGCATTGCCCTGCGCCACCAGAAGATACCCCTTGGGAGCGGTGGCGCGCAGCCGGTAACCGCCCAGGGTCCGGCCGTCTCCGGCCGTGAATGTCAGACGTTCGATATCGCGGATCCCGGTGACACGCCCGGCGTCGGCCGACCCGGCCGTGCGACGGAACAACCAGAACGCCAACGGTTCGCGGATAAAACCGCAGACGCTGGCTTCCGGCGCGCGCATGCTTGGTTCCGTTTTCCCGATACTTGATGTAGCCGCGTCGGTCCCGCTGTTTGCGCTCATCAGGGCTGCCGCCAACAACATGATTCCGCTCGCCCGTTCGAACGGCACGTCCTTATACCACCGCGGTTCGAGATTCACCGATTCGAGCCGCGGTTTTGCCGTTGCGTGCCCGCAGCAGCGTCCAGTAACCGAGAGCGTTGACGGGTGTCCGTTCCGCCACGTCCAGCCCGGAATCACGCAGAAAATTCTCAAGGGAAAAATCCGGATGGAATCCCATCAACCGGGATAGCGGCGCAAACAGCCGCTCCAGCCCGCCTACCACCGGGTTGGCGTGCTGGAAATGATTCACGATGAAGAGCTCGCCGCCCGGCCGGCATGCACGGCGCATCTCGGATACCAGACGCGCCGGATGCGGTGCGACCGACACGACGTACATCGCTACCACTTTGTCGAAGCTGTCAGCGGGAAATCGCAGGGACTCGGCATCCATCAACCGCAGCGCCGTCACGTGATCGAGATGCAACCGCGCCTTACGGGCGCGGGCACGCGCAAGCATTTCCCGCGATATATCGATGCCTGTCACATGCACGCTCCGCGGATAGAGCGGCAGAGACAGGCCCGTTCCCACCCCGACCTCGAGAATGCGGTCGCCCGGGCGGCAATGCATCTTCTCGATAATCTTCTTGCGCCCGGGCTGAAGCAACGCGCCAAAGTAAACATCATAACCCTGGGCGTAACGTCGATAGACCTTCTGGATGGCATTGATATCCACGCGCATAACTCCCTTGCACTGGCGTCATGCCTGAAATTCGCCGTACGCACGCCCGGTTGCCCGGGCGGCATATCAAGCGCCTGGTGCCGTGTGGGTCTTCACTTCACCGCGCTGGCGCCGGGCGAAATCTTCCAGCTGACGAGTAATGGCGACAAAGGCGTCGCGAATGGCGACATAGACATCTTCATCCTGGGCGCGGTTCGCCACCAATTCGGCGCCCGGGACGGTCAGATCGATACGCACGCTGTAGAGTTTTCCCTGATGCTGGTGCCGTTGCGGCGATTCCACCACCACCCGGCAACTGTTAATCCTGTCGTAAAAGCGGCCTAGCTTGTCGGCCTTTTCACGGATGCGGGATTCCACCGCTTCGGATTGTGGCATGTCTTTTAAGGTTACCTGTAACGGAATCTGCATAATCATGCTCCCCCTTTGATGCATTGGTGACCGGGCAACAGTGACTCTTTGCGCTGAAACGTCTTGTGTGACAAAAGCATACGCTGATTTTATATCTTTCGCTCCTTGTAATGCCTGTCCAACCAGCAGCGCGGCAGATGTTCGCCTGAGAGAAACAGCATGTCGGCCTTGCGAAAGCCGGTCGGATCCTGCATTTCCTCGCCAGCGTGAAATCGTCCCTTGAAATCGGTCTTGAACGGATCGAACAAGGCTTCGAGGTCCATCACCTCAACAATATTACTGCTCGGCTTATGCTTCAAAAACATGGCACCTCCGCATTCCACCTGCCACCGCCGGGGTCAGGAATTTCTGCCACTCCTGGCCGCGGCAAAACAATCCTCGCGCCATCGGCAACCGGTTTGATCGCACACTCCGCCATAGGCCGTGGCGAAACAATCGAAATTTCCTTCCTTGATCTGGATCGCCTTGATCAACTCGCCTTTGCCGGCTTGGCCCGGGTCCAGCCCCTGCGCGCGGGCTATCTCGCGTACTCTCTGGATTTTCATGATCTCGCCTCCTTGAGAAATGTGAGAAGTTCCAAAGATACGCCTGCACGTCTGACAAAATCATGACGCCGCAGGCGCGGTTCGACTTTGACCGATGTCAATAAATCACAGCTGTACTGACAGCACCGTAGGTCAGGCGTTCACTCCCATTTTGGGCCCGGGCCTTTACAATTCCGGCCAGGAGTGAAAGGATGGCGGTGACCCGACGATTGTTATTTTCCAACGCGCTTTGCCGTAACCCGCAAGCAAAGGGTGGTTATATGACGACCAAAACCCTCACCGAACTTCGCGCCCAGGCCCGCGCCCGTGGCTTGAAGGGATATTCAAAAATATCCCGAAGTGAGCTTGAACGACTGCTAACCGCGAGCGACTCGCCAAAGCCGGCCGCCGCGAAAAAACCGAAAAAAGCACCATCTGTAAAAAAGACATCGGCGACCAGATCCAAAGCTGCACGAACACCGGCTAAATCGGCGCTCACCCGTGGGCACAAGAAACCGGCGGCAACTCGCGCGCAAACCACGGCACCGGCGGCGGTTCCGCCTGCGCCGGTACCCCAATGGGAATGGGCGAGCGACATCTCCCGCCAGTCTACCGAGGAAGAACGGGTCGAAAGCGCTAAATACGCGACAGCCCTGCCCGGCAGCACCGCTCCGCCCGTCGTGACGGCGGCCGATCTCGGCGAAGATATCGATAATCTGCCGCCGGTCACCGAGGTGACACTTTGTCTGTTGCCGCAGAAACCGGGTGTACTGCACGGATATTGGGTCATTCCGCCGAACACCCCGCTAAATACCCGAGCGCTCAAGCTGCGTCTGGGGCGCATCGTCCGCGATGCATTTGTAATCGTCGATGAAATCTCGTTGCCGCACGAACGCGGGCACTGGTATTTTCATCTCGATGAATCCGCCGACATCGGCGAGACTTATTTGCAGCTCGGCTATTACGAACCGGACGGGAATTTCGTCACTGCCACCCGCCGCGGCATCGCGCGCATCCCCAGCCTGCACCCCTCCGAGCGCACCGATCGCCTTTGGTGGGTAAGCGAAAAACAATTCCGCGCCATGTACCGGCGCGCGGGCGGCATCGTGTCCGGGAAACGCCTGGGCTGGGCGGCATCGATCAGCAGTCCGGGCGCCGCGGCTCCTGCACCCCCAACCGAACGCCTCACCTGGCCGGGTAACATCAGCAGCCCGCATAAGTAAAGGATCGCACCAGCTCCCGGCTGAATATGGATCCCAAAGGTTATCTCGCGCTCGTCCTGCACGCGCACCTGCCGTTCGTGCGCCATCCGGAACACGACCGCTTCCTCGAAGAAGACTGGTTTTTCGAGGCGCTCACCGAAACCTACCTGCCGTTGCTCAACGTCTTCGAGGGGCTCGCGTCACATGGCGCGCATTTCCGCGTGACGATGTCGCTCACGCCGACCCTGCTCTCGATGATGACCGACCCGCTGCTGCAGCAGCGTTACCTGCGTTATCTCGACGAAAGGCTCGAAGCACTGAAGGGCGAGAGTCGCCGCACCGAGAACGATGCGTATTTTCACCCGGTGGTGCAGTTCTACACCGACCTGTATGCGCGCCTGCGTCGCCGCTTCGTCGAGCAGGATCGCCTCGACGTCACGCAGGCGTTCCGCCGCCTGATGGAAGCCGGCTACCTCGACATTCTCACCTGCGGCGCCACTCACGGTTATTTCCCGCTGCTCGCGGTCAACGAGGAAAGCCTCTACGCCCAGCTCTCGATGGCGGTGCGCACGCATCAGCGCATCCTCGGCCGGCGCCCGCGCGGCATCTGGCTGCCGGAGTGCGGCTACAAGCCGGGCGTGGACCGTCTGCTGCGCGAATTCGGCATCGAGTATTTCATTCTGGACTCGCACGGCCTGCTCAACGCCGATCCGCGGCCGAAGTACGGCGTGCATCGCCCGGTCCGCACGCCCGCTGGTCCCGCGGCGTTCGCGCGCGACTACGAATCAAGTAAGCAGGTATGGGCCGCGGAAGAAGGCTATCCGGGCGATCCCACCTACCGCGAGTTCTATCGTGACGCCGGGTTCGACGTGCACGATCCGCACATCGCGAAACTGCGCCACGCCGGCATTTCGACTTTCACCGGTCTGAAATATCACCGCATCACCGGCAAGACCGCCTGGAAAGAACCGTACCACCCCGGCTGGGCGCGCGAGCGCGCGTCGGAACACGCAGGTCATTTCATGTTCAACCGCCAGATGCAAGTCGGCTGGCTGTCCTCGTTCTTCGATCGTCCACCGATCATCCTCGCGCCTTATGACGCCGAGCTTTTCGGTCATTGGTGGTTCGAGGGTCCGCAGTGGATTGATTTCCTGCTGCGCAAGATCGCTTACGACCAGAGCGATATAAAAACCATCACGCCGTCGGAATATCTCGACCGCTTCGGCGATCTGCAGCCGGTCTCGCCGCCCGAGTGCAGCTGGGGCGCGGGAGGATTTCACGAGGTGTGGCTGAACGGTTCCAACGACTGGATTTATCCGTACTTGCATGCCGCCGCCGAGCGTATGAGCACGCTGGTGCAGCGTTTTCCCAATGCGGATGGTTTACAACGCTGGGCACTGGATCAAACCGCGCGCGAGCTGCTGCTGGCGCAATCGAGTGACTGGCCGTTCATCATGAAAACCGGAACCAGCGTGGAATACGCCGTGCGACGTTTCAAAACCCACCTGCATCGTTTCCACCGGATTGCGGACATGGTCGAGTCAGGGAATTTTGACGAGAACTATCTGCGAGAGGTCACCGCGCGCGACAGCCTGTTTCCGGACATGGATTACCGGATTTTTCAGAACAGGCCGTTGGTTTGAATTAAATTTCCCCACTCCAACGGAATAACGTAACGTGCGCTACGCGCACGGTCATGCTGAAACTCATATCGCGCGCATAGCTCACGCTACATTGATATTACAGCCGGCTTGCCGCCCGCACCGCGCCGATCAGGCCCACGCGCGGGTCGATTACCACTTGCACCGGAACGGCCTCCACGTACGACCGCATCCTGCCCTTGTTGAGAAACGCGCGCATGAACCGGCCGTCGGTGAGCCTGGATAGAATTTTCGGCGCGATGCCGCCCGCGATGTAAACCCCACCAGTGGCCCCGGCGGTCAGCGCGAGATTGCCCGCCTGTGCGCCGTAGATGTCTACGAGCAGATCCAGCGCCCGGTTTGCCAGCGGATCTTTTTGTGCGAGCGCGGCGCGGGTAATGATCGCCGCCGGATCGTCGCATCGCATGGCTTCGGCCACAGCCGGCGACTCCGATACCTCACCGCGCGCTTTCAGGAAAGCATAAAGGTCGACCAGACCATGGCCGGAAAGAACCAGTTCCCAGGAAGTGCGGCTGTGGATTTTCAGCAGATACCGCACCAGATCGAGTTGCAGCTCATCCGTGGGGGCGAAATTCGCATGCCCGCCTTCGGTCGCCAGCGGAGAATAGTGGTCATCATTCCAGACGAGAATTCCCTGGCCCAGCCCGGTTCCGGCCCCGAGTACTGCGCGCGGGGCGTGTCGGACCGGCCGGCCTTTCTGTAAAACGACAAGGTCTTTTTTCGCCAGCGCCTCGATCCCATAACCGACGGCCTGGAAGTCGTTGATCAGGCGCAGCGCGGAAAAATTGAACTTGCGCCTGAGATCTGGTCCGTGGATTTCCCACGGCAGATTGGTGACCTTGACACTCTCGCCCCTTGCGGTTTGCACCACCGGCCCGGCAATGCCGAAGCAGGCCGCCTTGACGCTTTGCTTCTTATCTTCTTTCAGGAATTCACGGATGATGGATGACAGGCTGTCGTAAGCTCCGCTGTCGAACCGCTGCTCGCGCACGGGACGGCATCGTCCCGCCCTGCATTCCGCGATTTGCAGCAGTGTCTTGGTCCCGCCGATGTCGCCCGCCAGCACGCGCATGTCGATTCAACCCAGGTATCGGGGACAGGACATCACATTGTGAGGAGCTTGG
>DATICK010000204.1:0-2328 GCA_035456865.1 Sulfuricaulis sp. | reverse complement strand
CCCTGAATGATCAGCTTTTTCAGCTGCGAACGTTGTGTTTCCTGATCCATTAAAATACCGTCTGCGGGTTTAGCCGCCTGAAAATTGTCTGTGTTGGAATATAGAAGCGCGCAAAACGCGAAAGTATAGCTTAAGTGGTTGCTTGCCCCAAATTTTTCAATGGCGAGAAGGAGATAGACGTGAATTGTCTCTCTTCACACTCAATAACCGTGCCAATTCGTCTTTTTCCATCTGGCTTAGACCTTGGGCATGCTGTTTTTGCAAAAGCCGTTCGGTTCTTTGCTTGGATGAAGCAGCGCAAAGACGATTTATTACCGAGTCAAATTCCATTTCCACGTTCTCGGTCATGGCCGGATAGTCCCAAACCGCCAGTCTGGAAAGATGATGTTTGTACTCACTATCGCCAAAACTCTCAATAATAGCGGCAGTATTCAGCGTTGGTGAATTTTTCAGCAAGTTATACAGCTCCAAAAATAATGGCATCCCTGGCAGATCAAGGCCGGCAAGCTCGCCTTCATTGCTCAGCTTTTTCGCCAATACAGGATGCTGCAACATCAGGGCAATTGCCCGACGCACGATGGAAGGCGGCTCCTGGGGCCCGCTGGCGGACCCTCGCCTCGCTGGCCTGAAAACATTGGCCGGCTCCGTGTTTCCCGACGGTACCGGCAATTTGCCCACATCCATGCGGCTCAACTCCGCCAAGCGGTCCAGCATCATCTGGCGCAAAACACCTGTCGGCATCTTGGACAGCAGCGGACGCGCGAGTTCCACCAGCCGGGCACGGCCGTCCATGCGGTTCATGTCCACCTGGCGCATGAGATTGTCGAACAGGTATTCCGGCAGCGGCGTCGCGGTCTTCAGGCGCGCCAGAAACGCGTCTCTGCCCTCCTTGCGCACCAACGTGTCCGGGTCCTCCCCTTCCGGCAGGAACAGGAAACTCGCCTGCCAGCCCTCGCGCAGTGCCGGCAGCGCGTTATCCAGGGCGCGCCAGGCGGCCTCGCGGCCGGCGCGGTCGCCATCGAAACAGAAAATGACCTCCGGGGCATGGCGGAACAGGCGTTCGAGATGGTCGCGCGTGGTCGCCGTGCCCAGCGTGGCCACGGCGAAATCCACGCCGAACTGGGCCAGCGCCACGACGTCCATGTAGCCCTCGACGACCAGCACCCGGTTCTCGCGCTTGATCGCCTCGCGCGCGTGAAACAGGCCGTAGAGCTCGCGACCCTTGTGGAACAGCGGCGTCTCGGGCGAGTTGAGGTATTTGGGCTCGCCCTTGTCGATCACCCGTCCGCCGAAGGCCACAACCCGCCCGCGGTGATCTTCGATTGGAAACATGACGCGGTCGCGGAAGCGGTCGTAATAGCCGCCACCTTCTTTTTTCACCACCAGGCCCGCGCGCGCCAGAGCATCGCGGCTCGCGTCATCTTTGCCCAAGGCGCGCAGCAGATTGTCCCAGCCGTCGGGGGCAAAACCCAGACCGAATTCATGCGCGACCTCGCCGGTGATGCCGCGTCCCTTGAGATACTCCACCGCCCGGCCGGCCTGCGGATGCTCGCGTAATTGCTGCCGGTAGAAACGTGAGGCTTCACGCAGGATCTCGAGCAGGTTCGCGCCGCTGTCCTTGTCTTGCTCCGAAATTATCCCTGCTTCCTTGGGAACCTTGAGTCCCGCGCGGGTGGCGAGATCCTCGACCGCCTCCACGAAGCTCATGTGTTCGTAGTCCATGAGAAAGCCGATGGCCGAACCGTGCGCGCCGCAACCGAAGCAGTGGTAGAACTGCTTGTCGACACTGACGGTAAACGACGGGGTTTTTTCCTCGTGGAACGGGCAGCAGGCCTTGTAGTCCTTGCCGGCCTTTTTTAGCGGCACGTAAGAATCGATGACATCGACAATGTCGCTGCGCGTCAGTAACTCGTCAATGAACTGCTTGGGGATGCGGCCGGCCATGCGGGTATTCTAAACAGGCCGGTGAAGCGCGGGAACGGAATGAATTTATGGAACAGATTTACCGGGAAATAACGCGGTCCGGATCACGCGGCACCGAGCTTGGCTTTTATTTTGCCGCCGACTTGCCCCATGTCGGCCCGACCCTGGAGCTTGGGTTTGAGCACGCCCATGACCTTGCCCATGTCTTTGACCGAACTGGCGCCGGTGGCGGCGATGGCCTCGGCCACGAGTTTGTCGATCTCGGCCTCGCTCAGCTGCTGCGGCAGGTAAGCCTGAAAGATGGCGATCTCGCCGGATTCCTTGTCGGCCAGTTCCGGGCGCCCGCCTTTCATATATTGCTCGATTGACTCACGGCCTTGCTTTACGAGTTTTTCGATCACGGCA
>DATICK010000203.1:0-5871 GCA_035456865.1 Sulfuricaulis sp. | reverse complement strand
GGTGCCCACCACCACTGGCCAGATGTACGGCCCGCTCGGCCCGACCAGCTTCACCATGACCAACAGCACAACGATCACCTCGCCGATCAAGACGCTGTTCTCGCCGGCCAGTAATGAAGCAACCATCGGCCAGGATGTGGTCTACCGCATCGCGGTGCCGGGTACGCCGACTAACGGCGCCATTTATAACGTGGTGATTACCGATACGTTAAACGCTGCGCTGCAATATGTGAGCGCCTCCGATGTGAGCGGCAACGGTTTCGCCCTGACCGACACCAGTGTTGCACCCAGTCAGGTGACGCTCACCATTGCACAGATTCCCGCCGGCAAGCAGGCGATCATTGAATTGCATGCGCGTGTGGCAAATAACACCAGTGCCAATGCCGGTGTGAGCTTTGCCAACTCCGCTTCCTATACCTATGCCACGAGCTTGGGTGGCGCGCCCATCAGTGGTGGCAGTGATGCCACTGACACGCCGCTCCGGATCGTCGAACCCAACGTCGCTGTCACGAAGAGTGTCACGCCTAACACGCCGCCTTCTGCCGGCGCCATCCTGACCTATACCCTGACCCTCACCGCCTCGGGTGGCGCCAACTTCTCCAACGCCTACGACGTCAGCATCGTCGACAGCCTGAGCCTGGGCCTCGCCTATGTGCCCAACTCGGCGACGGGGGTCGGCACGCCGGTCAACCCGACGATCGCCGGCGACGGCATCACCACCCCGCAGGTGCTGACCTGGAACACGGGTTTCGACATCCCCGAAGGTACGGCTCGGGTCATCACCTACCAGGTGCAGGTGCTCTCCGGCGTCAGCCCCAACCAGACCCTGCGCAACGACGTGCGCGTCGCCTGGACCGGACTCGATGGTGTGAACGCCAACGAGCGCACCGGCACCGGCACGCCGGCTTATAACGACTACTTCGCCACCGCCTTTACGACGCTGACAACGCCGTTGCCGGGGACGCTTTCCAAGCAGAATCCGGCGACGACGACCGTGACCATCGGCCAGCCGTTCACCTATCGCATCACCGTGCCGGCCACGCCGATGACCACCGCTCTGCACGACGTGCGTATCCTCGACAATCTGAGCGCCACGGGCGCCGACCTGAGCCTCGTCAGCATGACGGCGGTGGGAGGGCCATATTCGTGGACGCCAGTTAATACCGGCACTGCGACCAATCTGGCGATCGGGGACACCACCAACGGCATCGATATCCCGGCCGGTCAACAGGCGGTGATCGACATCACTGTGGTGCTGAACGACTCGCCCACGAACGTGAGCGGCCTGCAGTTCAGCAACACTGCGTCCTACACCTACAACCAGACCGACAACAATCCCGCCACCCAGCAACCGGGCGGCAGCGCCACCACCGGCAACCTGACCATCGTCGGTCCGGACACGCTGACGTTGGAAAAATCCGGCCCGGCCGACATGAACCTGGGCGTGCCCGGCACGTTCATGCTCAACGTGCACAACGCCGGTACCGGCACTGCCTGGGATGTGACCGTGATCGATCGGCTGCCGAACCCGACCCCGGGCGGCATGTGCGACGCGGCGCCGACCAATGTCACCGCGCAGCTGTATCTGGCCGATGGCGTCACGACCGCGGGTAGCCCGCTGGTTGCCGGCAGCGACTTTACTTTTAACTTTGCCGGCGCGCCGAGCTGTACCTTCACGATCACCATGCAGTCGGCGGCCGGCGCCATCCCGGCGAATCACCGGCTGATCATTACCTATCGGGCGCTGCTCGATCCCGACAACGTGAACGGCGTGCTGCTCACCAACGTGGCCGGCGCGACCCAGTGGTACAACGCCAACCCGGCCCCGGGCGTCACCCCGCGCACCTATACGCGCGTGCTCACCAACGGCACGGTCGGCACCCTCGATCATGAGGATGCGCACTCCGTTAATCCCTTAATTCCGGCAGGCGGCGTAATCTACGATTCGTTGTCGCGTCGGCCGATCGCCGGGGCGAGGGTGACCATGCTGCGGGCTGGAGCGGAGCTGCCCGCGAGCTGCTTCAATGATCCGGCGCAGCAGAATCAGTTGACCGACGCCTACGGGCGTTACACGTTCGAACTGAACTTCAGCCAATCGGCGTGCCCGCCGGGTGAGAATTATGTCATCGCGGTCACGGCGGCTCCGGCTGGCTACGACACGTCTGCGCCGTCACGGATTATCCCGCCGACCACGAGTGCAGCCACTGCGCCCTATTCGGTCCCGGTGTGCCCCGCGGACGCCATCCCGGCCACGACCGACCGATGCGAAGCGCAGGATACTCCCACCGCGCCGACCGGCGCGGCCGCGACCACGTACTACCTGCATCTCACGCTGAGCAACGGTCAGATTCCGCGGGACAGCCAGATCTTCAACAACCATATCCCGGTTGATCCGCTGCTCGATACCACGATCTTCGTCGAAAAGAAATCGCTGCTGATCAACGTCGCGCGGGGTCAGATGGTCCCGTACACGATCACCGTCAAGAACAGGCAGGGCGGTGTGCTGCAGAACATGGCGATCGTCGATCGATTGCCGCCGGGCTTCAAGTATGTCGAGGGCAGCAGCCGCTACGACGGCAATCCGGTTAAGCCTGTCAATGCCGGTAACGGCACTGAATTGAGATGGGAGAACCTCGATCTCGCCTATAACGTCACGCACACCGTCAAGCTGCTGTTAGTCGTGAGTTCCGGCGTCGGCGAGGGCGAGTACGTGAATCGAGCGTGGGTGCACAGCAATCTCACCGGCGCTGATTCCGGTGTCGCGACCGCGACGGTGCGGGTGATACCGGATCCGACGTTCGATTGCACCGACATCATCGGCAAGGTGTTCGACGACGCCAACCTGAACGGCACCCAGGATGTGAACGAAAAGGGCCTGCCCGGCGTGCGGGTGGTGAGCGCGCGCGGCCTGATCGCCAAGACCGACGCGCACGGCCGGTACCACGTGACTTGCGCGGCGGTTCCCAACGAGGCCCGCGGCAGCAACTTCATTCTCAAGGTAGACGACCGCTCGCTGCCGAGCGGCTATCGCCTGACCACGAAAAACCCGCTTGTGCAGAGAGTCACGCGCGGTAAAGCGATCAAGTTCAACTTCGGCGCGACTCTGCACCGCGTCGTGCGCCTGGACATCGCGGATGGCGTGTTTGAGCCCGGAACCACCGAGATGCGGCCGCAATGGAAACCGAGGATCGGGATGTTGTTGAGCGAATTGCGCAAAGCGCCGGCCGTTCTCCGCATCTCGTACCTCGCGGATGTGGAGGATCCGAAAGTCGTGAAGGCGCGTACGGAGGCGGTCAAGCGTGAAATCGCGGACCGATGGGAGCAAGGAAACTATCAATTGACGATAGAGACGGAAATCTTCTGGCGGCGCGGTGGGCCTCCCGACAGAGGACCGATGGTGAAAGACGGCCAATAACACGTGGCCGCCAAGATACTTTTTTAAGGGAATTCAAGGGGAATGTTGAAACGGTTTTCTATCATCGTTGTTTCGTGTCTCGTTTCCGCCGTGGTAATTGCGGAAACGAGCACGGCCGTTGTTGCGGCCGCGCCAGCGGCTGCAGATACGGGTGTGATAGAGGCGCGTTCTCTTGGCGAGGCGGTCGAGAAACAAGTGGGAACCGATGAGCCGCGTACCTCATGGGGGCAGGACGCGGCCGACGAGCAGGGCGACAAAGTCGAAGTGAAGAAGGTTCTGGAGAAGGCGGTCAAGACCATTAAGCTGCAGAACCTCGTCCAGCCGATTCGCTTCGCATCCGGAGAAGCGGAGATTCCCGAAGGCTACGTCCAGCGTCTGCGTGACGTGCTCGACCGCATGAAAGGACGCAACAACGTCCGGTTGCATTTCGTGGGACACACGGACAACGCGCAGCTGTACGGCGCAGTAAAGGAAAAGTACGGAGACAACCTCACGTTATCGCGTGAGCGCGCGGGAGTCACCGCCGAGTATTTCCAGAAGACTCTCCATCTTCCGCCTGAGTCGATTACTTACGACGGCATGGGTGAATCCCAGCCGGTAGCGAGCAACGCTACCGAGCAAGGCAAGGCGCTCAATCGGCGGGTCGAAGTCGAGGTCTGGTACGACGAGATCACCGATAAGCTCGTGGACAAAGAGGTGGTGGTTGCGGAGCAGATGAATCGCATAAAGGTATGCCGTGTCGAGACGGTGTGTAAGTTGCGCTACAAGGAGGGGAACTCAAAGCGTGCCCGCATCAAGAACCTGGTGGCGCCGCTTCATTTCGACGATGACACCACGGCTATCCCCGAGGATTTCGTACAAAAGGTTCAGCAGGCGCTCACCAACCTGGGGACGAGACAGCACGTCGTCGTGAAATTCATCGGATTCACCGACAACCTGCCGCTTTCGGGGCGCGCCGAGCGGATTTACGGCAACGCAGTGGCGTTGTCGAAGGCGCGGGCGCGGCGGGCGGCGCTGGCCATTCAGGATGCGCTGAAACTCCCGACGTCGTGGATCGACGTGGATGGCAAGGGCGCGGCCAATCCCATCGCCTCGAACGACACCGAGAAAGGCCGGGCGTTGAATCGGCGCATCGAAGTCGAATTCTGGTATGACGACGCTCTGCAGGAGCTGTCGGACGAGCCGCAGCTGTGCCCGGAAGCGGCCGGCGCGGAAACCGTGACTCGCGTTTACGATTCGCCGTCCGGCGCCGTCAAGCCGATCCTGTTTGAGCAGGGAAAACCGGTCATTACGTCAGAACAGCTGGAGCGTCTGCGCAGCAGTATGGCCGAGATTCGCGACAAAGCGAACGTGCGTTTGCGCTTCATCGGGTATACCAACGACGAACGCCTCGAACGCCGCACCGCGATGGCATATGGTGACGATATCGGTCTTTCTACCGCCCGTGCCCGCCGGGCCATGAATGCAGTCAAAGAACCGTTGGGTCTGAAGGATGAGCAGGCGGAGTTCGAGGGGCGCGGTTATGTGCAATCGGATGACGTGGTCAATGCGGGCTTTGTCGAGTCCGATACGGCGCGCGTCGAAGTGCAGGTCGTGTATGACGAGTTAATGGCGCTTGACGACACCGAGGGACTGGATATCACGCGCTTCACGCGTGAGGTTACTCCGAAGGATCCCCTTGCGCTGAACCTCATGCGCATCACCGTCGACGGCAAACCGGTCGACGATCCGAACAAGAGCATCGCCGATATCGAGCGGTGTACCGACGTGGCGCTGGACAAGGCAAATGTGCAATTCAAGTTCGACAATCTGGAGCTAAAACCCCGGCTCAATGCGACGGCCTGGCCGAATTCCATTCGTTATCAGGACGACCCGAATACCGAATATCGGGAAAACCTGATACGGTTCCGCACGTACACGAACTACGAGGCATTTATCAAGAAATCCGAAATTCGCATCTTCGATGCACACGTGTCGGTGAACGACACACCACTTGCGGTCATCGAGGTCAACAAGGATGGCCGCGCCGAGTGGCAGCCGACCTTCCCCGAATACAAGGCACCCGGGCGCGAATTGAAATACGTGCTCCGTGTCTACGACAAAGAGAATCATTTCGACGAGACCACGCCACTGCCGATCTGGATCGTGGACAAGCAGGCTGCGGATATTCGGGATCACGACGTAGAGAAGGAGTTACTGGTCGGTTACGGTGAAAGCCATCTCGGGGCGGACAACATTCCGAAGAAAGGCGGGACGATCAAGGTCTATGGCAGCGCGGTCCCGGCTGATCACTCGGTATTCGTGGCCGGCCGGGAAGTGCCGGTCGGGAAGGAAGGCAAGTTTGTCACCGAAGAGATCCTGCCGTCGGGCGTGCACACCGTCGAGGTAGCGATACTCGATAAATCGGGTAATGGCGACCTGTTCTTGCGAGATATCGACCTGAAAAAGAACGACTG
>DATICK010000202.1:0-2926 GCA_035456865.1 Sulfuricaulis sp. | reverse complement strand
TGTTCATAGCGCTTATCCTCTAAATAGTTGAGTGATGGTCTGCAAACCCCAGACCGGTGGTAAGCCGTGTGGCAAGCCGGGTCGCGTCGTCGATCGGGGCCTGACGCCGGGGTCCCCGGGTTTTGCCGTGGGTGCTAGTGTGCCGGGAACAGGGCCACCGGACTATTGGACCTTGGTCCAATGTTCGGCGTGCTGCCATGGCCGGGCCATATAGCATCCATATCGCCGCCGATGATTACGGTCGCCTCGGCGCGTCTCGCCGCAGCTCCGGAAAGGCGGCACCGAGGCGTTGCGCTAGGCAATCGACGTAGTTTTCGGGGAATTTCCAGACAACGCGATTCGGCCCGGGGATCAGACAACGCTGCGCGGGGGTGATCGGGTGGCGCAGCGAGAGCCCGACGTCGGTGGCAATCCAGTCGTTGGCGTACCAATAACCATGCCCGCGCATGCCGCCCATCTCGTGCGCGCCGCGCACGTCGGAAACATCGACGGCCTGAAAGCGCGGATCGGCCGCGAGGCGCTGGATATCCTCCACGGTGAGATCGGCGATGTCGGGTCTCCCGAGCCGCGAGGCGCCGGCGACCAGACTGGAGAATCCGAGCGCGGCGTCGTTGCGCGACATGTAGACGATCGTCTGGCGCGCGAGATCCATGACCGGCGGCATATACTCGCGCGCGAAGGTCTTGAGGTCCACGTCCGAGGCAACAAAGATCACGTTGCCGATGCGATAGCGCGAGGCGAGTTGCACCCGGTCTTCCTGCAGGTGGCGCGCGCGCAGCCGGGCCAGCGCCTGGCCCAACAGCGGCGAGCCGCAGCTGTAGGCAATAATGTTGACGGACTCAGCGCGGGTCTGGGACAGCAAGGCGATCAGGCGTTCAATGTCCGGCACGTACTGCTCGGCCCGCGGACAGTCGGTGAGGTAATTCCAGAAATTCTGGCCGGTCGGCCACTGGAAGGTGACGAGTGCGCCATGGCCGAGGTAATGCGACCACGACCCCATCATCACCGTCACTTCGTCGAAGAACACGCGATAGCCGTGCACATAGAGCACCAGCTCCCGATTGCGTGCTTTCGCGAGCTGCTCATTGATTCGGCCAATGAAGGCGCGCTCGGCCTCGCTCGTCCCCTCCTCGGCACCCCAGCGACCCAGCTCCTCGGTGCGTTCAACCTCGCCGGGGCGGGCGTGATCGTAGGTGTCGGCAAAGTCCGAGGCGACCAGATCGTCCCACTGCCAACCGGGCGGACCGAGCCGCACCGAGGCCACGCCCAGCATCACCCCGTCGCCAGCGGCATTCCGATAATGTCCGGGCTTGCCGGAATCGACCGGGGCGCGGGTGGTGGCGTAGAACACCGGCACCTGGGTGGAACGCAATTCCGGCGGCAGGTTTACGGTCATGTCGAGCCGTGCATCCCGGAACACCACCGGGGTGGGAATCATGTGCGGCTGGGACGCGGCACACCCGGCCACTCCAGCGAACACGAACAACAACAGACAGGCGGCAGCTCGATTCATCTATTTCCTCCTGATGCTGTCAGCCGTTCATGTTTGTATCCGAGGTATCGCGGCGCCATGTTGCATGGTCTGTGGGCGTTCCAATATGCATTGAAGATTGGCATCGAGTTTTTTGACCACCGGTTGAAGTTCATCATATCTTTAAATCATTGTTGAAAGAACTTACCAAGCCGACGCATTGAATGTCACGGCAATCTCTGATGTACTATCAATACGATGTGCGCTTTGGAATGGTATTCCGGCTGCAGCGATCGGCAGTGGTTGCCGAAGCCCACTTCGTGACATGGCAAACTCAACACAAGGGCGCAACGTGGCCACACTGCCGGCGATATTAATCCCTTGTTCAAGCGCGACGTCGCGCGCCTGACTTGCGTCGAACGCATCATCAAATGTGCCGGTAACTCCAAATAACGAAGGAGACAAGACGATGAAACCGAACATTTCAATATGGGCCATATTGACATGGTGCGCGCTCATATCCCTGGCGCACGCGAGTAATGTCGGATTTCTCCAAGAAACACCGTATTTCGCGCATTTCACCGACGAGGACCGCAAGATTTTTCATGAGACGGTGGATGACCTGCTCAAGCTCGGCAAGGACCAGGACACCCGCACCTGGACGAACCCGAAAACCGGTGCGAACGGCGATCTCCGTCTCTTGCCGGCCGCCACGGGCAGCGGTGGCTGCCGGGATATCGAGGTCCGCAATAGCGCCCGCGGGAGAACTGGCAAAAGTGTGCAGCGTTTCTGTCCGGATGAAAAGGGTGTGTGGAAGTGGAAACCTCAGGCCAAATGATTGCATTGCGCTTCGGTACGTCGTGCATTGAGCACATCCAAGCACGGCGGTCTCGGAGTATGGAAGCGCCTGTTGCGCGCGCGGTTTCGCACGCGGGCATTCGAACAACAGAGCCGGTGTTTGCGGCTGCTTGGGATTTGGAGTAAGTTGCACGCTCCATGCAAAACCGTGAGCGCATGATCATGTCTCAACCGATACACTGGATCACGGTGGCACTGACCGCACTCCTCATCCAGGGCTGCGCTACCGGTGCCCAGGTCCGGGTCGATTACGATCAAAAAACAGACTTTCAGGCACTGCGATCGTACGCCTGGGCGCCCATGACCGAAGAAGAGCGGCAGGAAAAATCCCGCAACAGCCTCACCCACGAGCGTATTCAGTCTGCGATCGACGCGCACCTCGCTGCCCGTGGTTATGCAAAAGTGGACGAGGCCCAGGCCGACTTCCTGGTAACACACACCGTAACCGTCGAGCGACGCACACAAGTACAAGAAACCCGGGCGTCAGTGGGCTATGGGCGCTACGGCGCGCACGGTGGGATTGGGGTCGGGTATGGTATCCCGGTCGAGACCTCGACCTATCAATATAAGGTCGGAACACTGATCATCGACGTCATC
>DATICK010000201.1:0-11205 GCA_035456865.1 Sulfuricaulis sp. | reverse complement strand
ATTTGCATCTACGTCGCCATCGGCCAGAAGGCCTCGTCGGTGGCGGCGGTGGTGCGCAAGCTCGAGGAGTACGGCGCCATGGGCCACACCATCGTGGTGGCGGCGAGCGCCGCCGAGTCGGCGGCCATGCAGTACATCGCGCCCTACTCCGGTTGCGCCATGGGCGAATACTTCCGCGACAGCGGCCAGGACGCGCTGATCGTGTACGACGACCTGACGAAGCAGGCCTGGGCGTACCGCCAGATCTCGCTGCTGTTGCGCCGCCCGCCGGGGCGCGAGGCATATCCGGGTGACGTGTTCTATCTGCATTCGCGTCTGTTGGAGCGCGCCGCGCGCGTCAACTCCGATTATGTCGAGAAAATGACCCACGGCAAGGTGAAAGGCAAGACCGGCTCGCTCACCGCGCTGCCGGTGATCGAAACCCAGGCCGGCGACGTGTCGGCATTCGTGCCGACCAACGTGATCTCGATCACCGACGGGCAGATTTTCCTCGAGACCGACCTGTTCAACTCCGGCATTCGCCCGGCGATCAACGCCGGCCTGTCGGTGTCGCGCGTCGGCGGCGCCGCCCAGACCAAAGTCGTCAAGAAACTCGGCGGTGGCGTGCGCCTGGCGCTCGCCCAGTACCGCGAGCTGGCGGCGTTCGCGCAGTTCGCCTCGGACCTGGACGCCGCCACCCGCAAGCAGCTTGACCGCGGGGTACGCATCATGGAGCTCATGAAACAGCCGCAGTATTCGCCGATGAGCGTGGCGCAGATGGCTGTGTCGCTGTTCGCGGTGAACGAAGGTCTCGTGGACGAAGTGCCGGTCAACAAGATTCGCGCCTTCGAGGACGCCCTGCAGGCGTACATGAAATCGAGCCAGGCGGCGTTGATGGACAAGATCAACGAAAAGCCGGAGTACTCCGACGACGTGGCCAAGGCCCTGCGCCAGGCGCTCGAGGATTTCAAGGCGCATCACGTCTGGTAAGGCAGGTATAGGACCGTGGCGATCGGTAAAGAGATACGCAAGCAGATCAAGAGCATCCAGAACACGCAAAAGATCACGCGTGCCATGGAGATGGTCGCGGCCAGCAAGATGCGCAAGGCTCAGGAGCGCATGCAGGCGGCGCGCCCGTACGCGTACAAGATCCGTAACGTCGTGAGCCACCTGCACTACGCGCATTCGGAATACAAACACCCGTTCACGATTGAGCGCGAGACGAAGCGCGCCGGCATGATCCTGGTGACCTCCGATCGCGGCCTGTGCGGCGGCCTGAACACGAACTTGCTGCGCACGACGCTGGTCGAGATGAAGGCCTGGCACGACAAGAAGATTGACGTCGACCTGTGTACCATCGGCAGCAAAGGCTTCATGTTCAGCAAGCGCATCGGCGCGAACATCCTGTCACACGTGGCGCATCTGGGCGACACCCCGCGCATCGAGGACCTGATCGGCACGGTCAAGGTCATGCTCGACGCTTACATCGAGGGGAAGATCGACCGGCTGTATGTCGTCTACAACCGGTTCGTGAATACCATGTCACAGCAACCGGTCATCGAACAATTGCTGCCGCTGCCGGAAATCGCCCCGGCTACGGCGACCGAGACCGAGACCGACGGGCTCAAGCATCACTGGGATTACATCTATGAGCCGGATGCGCACGAGCTGCTGGACGATTTGCTGAGACGCTACATCGAATCGCAGGTATATCACGGGGTGGCTGAAAATCAGGCCTGCGAGCAGTCGGCGCGCATGGTGGCGATGAAGGCGGCATCCGACAACGCCGGCACGCTGATCGACGAATTGAAATTGAAGTACAACAAAGCCCGCCAGGCGGCGATCACCCAGGAAATATCGGAGATCGTCGGTGGTGCCGCAGCGGTATGAACGAACAACTCAGCTTGAGGCATGAAAGATGACTAACGGAAAAATCGTGCAAATCATCAGCGCGGTGGTGGACGTGGAATTCCCGCGCGAAGCCCTGCCCAAGGTTTACGACGCCTTGAAGCTCGCCGAGGCCGATTTGACGCTCGAAGTCCAGCAGCAACTGGGCGATGGGGTGGTGCGTTGCATCGCCATGGGCAGCACCGACGGCATCAAGCGCGGCATGAGCGTGGCTAACAGCGGCAGCCCGATCTCGGTGCCGGTCGGCACCAAGACGCTCGGCCGCATCATGGACGTGCTGGGCCGTCCCATCGACGAAATGGGGGCGATCGGCAACGAGAAATCGATGCCGATTCATCGCCAGCCCCCGACATATGAAGAGCAAGCCGCCTCGGCCGAACTGCTCGAGACCGGCATCAAGGTGATAGACCTGATGTGCCCGTTCGCCAAAGGCGGCAAGATCGGCCTGTTCGGCGGCGCCGGCGTCGGCAAGACCGTGGCCATGATGGAGCTGATCCGCAACATCGCCGTCGAACACTCCGGCTACGCGGTGTTCGCCGGTGTCGGCGAGCGCACCCGCGAGGGCAACGACTTCTATCACGAGATGAAGGAAGGCGGCGTGCTGGATAAAGTCTCGCTGGTCTACGGCCAGATGAACGAGCCGCCCGGTAACCGTTTGCGCGTCGCGCTCACCGGCCTGACCATCGCCGAGAATTTCCGCGACGAAGGCCGTGACGTGCTGTTGTTCATCGACAACATCTACCGCTATACGCTGGCCGGCACCGAAGTGTCGGCATTGCTCGGACGCATGCCGTCGGCGGTGGGTTACCAGCCGACGCTCGCCTATGAGATGGGCATCCTGCAGGAACGCATCACCTCGACCAAGACCGGCTCGATCACGTCGATTCAGGCCGTATACGTGCCGGCCGACGACCTGACCGATCCGTCACCGGCGACGACGTTCTCGCATCTCGATGCCACCGTGGTGTTGTCACGCCAGGTGGCGGAGCTGGGCATTTATCCCGCGGTCGATCCCCTGGATTCCACCAGCCGCCAGCTCGACCCGCATATCATCGGCGAAGAGCATTACAAGACCACGCGCGATGTGCAGGCGACGTTGCAGCGTTACAAGGAACTGCAGGACATCATTGCGATTCTGGGCATGGACGAGTTGTCGGAAGACGACAAGCTCGCCGTCAGCCGTGCCCGCAAGATTCAGCGGTTCCTGTCGCAACCGTTCTTCGTGGCCGAGGTATTCACCGGAACACCGGGAAAATTTGTCTCGCTCAAGGACACGATCCGCGGCTTCCGCGGTATCGTCGACGGCGAGTACGACAGCTATCCGGAGCAGGCCTTCTACATGGTCGGCTCCATTGACGAAGTGGCCGAGAAAGCGAAGACACTCTAAATGTGGAACGGCGAATGCAAGCTCCGAATCGCGGCAACCGCGTTCAGGTTTGAAAAATGGCTATGACAATACATGTTGATATCGTGTCCGCCGAGAAGGAGATCTACTCCGGCCGGGCGGAGATCGTGTTCGCGCCGCTTGTGACCGGCGAGGTCGGCATCCTGCCGCGGCATGCGCCGTTGCTGGCGCGCATGAAGCCGGGCGAGGTGCGCGTGCGCACCGGCACCGAGGAGTTGTTCTTTTATGTCTCCGGCGGTCTGCTGGAAGTGCAGCCGTACGTGGTCACGGTGCTCGCCGATACCGCGCTGCGCGCCCGCGACCTCGACGAGGCCGCCGCGCTCAAGGCCAAGGAACTTGCTGAGGAAGCACTGCGTAACCGACAAGCGAGTATTAACTACGCCAAGGAGCTGGCCGAACTGTCCGAAGCCGTCGCGCGACTGCGCACCATCCAGAAGCTGCGCGAACGCGCCGGCAAGTAAGCAGCCAGCGTGCGTTTCTTCATCACCCATTTAATGCCATGACCGCATCCATCGTCACCAAAAACAGGGTCGTCTCCCTGGTTTACGCCGTGCGCAACCAGAAGGGCGAGTTGTTTGAATACCGCGATCTGCCGGTATCGTACGTTCATGGTTCCGGTGTCGATCTGTTTCCCAAGATCGAGGCAGCACTGGAGGGGCGCGCCATCGGCGACCGCGTCGTGGTGGAACTGTCGCCAGCCGATGCCTTTGGCGAGCACGACCCCAAGCTCACCTTCACCGATGACATTGATAACGCGCCACCCGAACTGCGCCATGTCGGCGCCGAGTTCGAGGCGCAGAATGCCAAAGGCGAGAGCATCGTACTGGTGGTGACGCGCGTCGAAGCCGACAAGATTACGGTGGACGCCAATCATCCCCTGGCGGGTCAGACCATCACCTTCGAGGTGACAGTGCGGGACATCCGCGACGCCACCCCCGATGAAATCCGGAACGGCCGCCCCGCCGACGATCTGCCTACGTTACAATAGATCACCCGGGCGTTTTTTTCCTATAGTTAACGGGATATGAAGGTGTCCTCGTCCTGACCCATGTCTGCCTCCCTTGAAGTCGTCATTCTGGCCGCCGGCCAGGGCAAGCGCATGTATTCCGACACGCCCAAGGTGCTGCATCACTTGGCCGGGCGGCCGTTGCTGGCGCACGTGCTGGAATGCGCCGGCACACTCAAGCCCGCCTCAGTGCATGTGGTGTACGGTCACGGCGGTGAACGGGTGCGCGAGGCGTTTGCGCACGCCGGGGTGAACTGGGCACGGCAGGCGGAGCAGAAAGGTACCGGCCACGCCGTGGCCCAGGCCACACCCTCCGTTTCCGATCAAGCCACCGTGCTGGTGCTTTACGGCGACGTTCCGCTGATCCGCACGCAGACCCTGCAGGAGCTGCTTCAGGCCGCTGGTTCCGGCTGCCTCGCTCTGTTGACGGCGGAACTGGAGCAGCCTGCCGGCTACGGCCGTATTATCCGCGACACAGCCGGACGGGTGGCCCGCATCGTGGAAAGCAAGGATGCCACCCCCGAAGAGACCGCGGTGCGCGAGGTGAATACCGGTTTCCTGGCCGCCCCGGCCGACAAACTCAAAAGATGGATCGCCGCCCTGCGCAATCACAACGCCCAGGGCGAGTACTATCTGACTGATATAATTGCAATGGCGGTGGCAGAAGGGGTGCCGATCGCGACCCGTTCACCCCGGGACATCTCGGAAATCCTCGGCGTCAACAGCAAGCAGGAGCTCGCGCAGGTGGAACGCATTCACCAGAAGCAGCAGGCGGAGAAACTCATGCAGCAGGGCGTGACCCTGCGCGACCCGGCGCGTCTCGACGTGCGCGGTGAGCTCAGCTGCGGACGCGACGTGGTGATCGACGTCAACGTCATTTTCGAAGGCAAAGTGGTGCTCGGCGACCGCGTGCAGGTTGGCCCGAACAATGTTCTGCGTAACTGCACGGTGGGGAGCGACACCGTCATTCATCCGAACTGCGTCATCGAGCAGGCCGACATTGGCGTCGACTGCCGCATCGGGCCGTTCGCCCGCCTCCGCCCCGAGACGAGCCTCGCAGCGCATGTGCATGTCGGCAATTTCGTCGAGGTGAAGAAATCCGAGGTCGGCGAAGGCAGCAAGATGAATCACCTGAGCTACATCGGCGACACTACGATTGGCATGGGCGTCAACATCGGCGCCGGCACCATCACCTGCAACTACGACGGCGCCAACAAGCACCGTACCGTTATTGGCGACAATGTCTTCGTCGGCTCGAATACGGCGCTGGTGGCGCCGGTGACCGTGGGCGCGGGTGCCACCATCGGCGCGGGCTCGGTAATCACCAAAGAAGCACCGGCCGGGGAACTCACGCTGACGCGTATCCCGCAGGTGACCAAGCCCGGCTGGAAGCGGCCGGTCAAGAAACCGAAAAAATAAACACGAGGTTTTTCCCATGTGTGGCATCGTCGGCGCGGTCGCACAACGCAACGTGGTCCCGATCCTGATTGAGGGCCTGAAGCGCCTCGAATACCGCGGCTATGACTCGGCCGGGATCGCCGTGCTCGGCAACGGCGGCGCGGAACGTCTGGACCGCGTGCGCGCGGTCGGCAAGGTCAAAGCACTCGAGGACTCCATCCGGCAGCTCAAAACCGAGGGCCAGACCGGCATCGCCCATACCCGCTGGGCTACTCATGGCGTGCCGAGCGAGGACAACGCCCACCCGCACGTCAGCCATGGCGTCATTGCCGTGGTGCACAACGGGATAATTGAGAATCACGAGAAGCTGCGCAAGAAACTGCAGGAACTGGGCTATGAGTTCAGCTCCCAGACCGACACCGAGGTGGTGGCGCACTTGGTACATCACCATCTGAAGAAACACAAAGACTTGTGCCAGGCGGCGATCGCCGCGATCGGTGAGCTCGAGGGCGCGTATGCGCTCGGCATCGTCAGCCGCGACGAACCGCACCGTTTGATCGCCGCGCGCAAAGGCAGTCCGCTGGTGGTCGGCGTCGGCATCGGGGAGTATTTCATCGGTTCGGACGTATTGGCGCTGGCACCGGTGACACGCAACGTGATCTATCTCGAGGAAGGCGATGTCGTCGACCTGCGCTGCACCGGATACACTCTCTACGACGCCGGCGGCAAGAAAGTGGAACGGCCGGTGCGCGTATCCGAGGCTTCAGCCGATGCCGTGGATCGCGGCCAGTATCGCAACTTCACCGAGAAGGAAATTTTCGAGCAGCCGAAAGCCGTCGCCGACACCCTCGAAGGCCGTCTCGGCAAACACCGCATTCTCGAAGAGGCCTTCGGCGTCACCGCCGGGCAGATCTTCGACAACACCAAAGCCGTTCAGATCATCGCCTGCGGCACGAGTTTCCACGCCGGTTCGGTGGCACGCTACTGGATCGAAAGCCTCGCCGGCCTGCCATGCAATGTCGAGATTGCCAGCGAGTACCGCTACCGCAAGCACGTGGTCCTGCCCGGCACGCTGGTGGTGGCCATCTCGCAATCCGGCGAGACCGCCGATACGCTGGCTGCGCTGCAACAGACCAAGAAACTCGGCTACGGCCATTCGCTCGCCATCTGTAACGTGCCGGAGAGCTCGCTGGTGCGCGAGTCGGAACTTACGCTGCTGACTCGCGCCGGCCCGGAGATCGGCGTGGCCTCGACCAAGGCCTTTGTCACCCAGCTGACTGCCTTGTTACTGCTCACCATCGCGCTGGCGCGCCGGAATGGCCTGACTGCAGAGAAAGAAAAGAAATTAGTCGAAGAACTGGAGCAATTGCCGGGGCGCATTCAGAAGGTCCTGGAACTCAGCGATGAAATCCGCCAGCTCTCCGAACGCTTCGTGGACAAGCAGCACGCGCTGTTCCTCGGACGTGGTGTGCATTATCCGATAGCCATGGAAGGGGCGCTCAAACTCAAGGAAATCTCCTATATCCATGCCGAGTCCTACGCCGCCGGTGAATTGAAGCACGGCCCGCTGGCGCTGGTGGACGCCAACATGCCGGTGATCGCGGTGGCGCCGAACGATGAGCTGCTGGAAAAGCTGAAATCGAACCTGCAGGAAGTCCGTGCCCGCGGCGGAGAACTCTACGTGTTCTCGGTCAAGGGCACCGGCGTGCGCGCCAGCAACACCACCAAGATCCGCATGCCCGAAGTGGGTGAGTGGACCTCGCCGATACTCTACACCGTGCCGCTGCAATTGCTGGCCTATTACGTCGCGCTGGCGAAGGGGACGGATGTGGATCAGCCGAGGAATTTGGCGAAGTCGGTAACCGTGGAGTAAGTGTCTTCTCTCCTTGCAGGAGAAATGTTGGCAAATCCGACAAAAGTCAGCGATGAGCCAGCCGCCATAAATCCAGTCTGTACAAGAACTAACTGAAGATGTAATTTGCACATCTGAAATAAAGCAGGCAGGAGCGCATCGTGCGGTTGCGTAAAATCGAGCTGGGGGCATGACCTAAAAATTCATGGCATCTGTACGCAAAATCCCGCTGTCAGAATCCGTGCTCAACATGATACAAGCGCACGTCAAGATGCACTGCGAGATGTTTACCACCGACACCGTGTATCTGGACACCATCGGCTACGTGCCCGGCGGTCGAACCCTTGTTGAGTCCCATCACTGGCCGGTCAGAGAGGCCTTCGAATACTTCCAGAATCTCGGCGTTGGACGACTGCAGGGAGATTCATTCAAGGTGCTGGACCCGGATTATTTCCGCGTCGATCCTGATCGACTCATCGTTCCGATCAATTTCGCAATCGACGAGCGCATTCGCCCGGACTTGCTGCTCATGCTTGACGTTTACGCCCAGGTTTTCGACGCCGAGAACCGGCTCAGGTTTTTTCTCAATCAAAAACTGGAGGATAAATACGGTCCGGATTATGTTTTCTTTCTACCGCAGCACGTCCAGGAGCGCATAAACCATGAGAAGTCGCGCACGCGTTGCTACGTGATCGATCCACGAAAAGGAGACCTGGAATTTACCCACTTTAGCGATCTCTCGCGGATCATTGTTGCTAATGAGGAATTCATAGCGGATAACCTGAGCCGTTCTGTGCTGCTCGAGAAATTGGATTATCTCAATTCCATCCGTAACCTTGCTGCCCACAACAACCTGATTGAAGCGGCTGAGATCACTCGTATCCACAATAACTGCGAGATTGTTCGACTTATCACCGGGATGGAGCTGCCCGCCATTAAACAAACACAGCCGACGGAAGAAGAACCGAGTACTATCGACATCTGAGCAACTTTCTACTCTGGTATTTCCGGCCCCCACGGGACAAGGCGGAGCTGTACGGAGCGAACAAGCCGATCCTGGTGGCACTGCTCACATCGAACGCCGCCGCCGATAACACGCGGTTCTTTTTTGGCAGTGTCGAACCGGCACTCTGGTAAAATCCCCCCATGGATGTTTCCCACCTGTTGGATGATCTGAACGACGCGCAGCGCGAGGCGGTCTCGGCTGCGCCGGGACCACTCTTGGTGCTCGCAGGCGCCGGCAGCGGCAAGACGCGCGTGCTTACCCATCGCGTCGCCTGGCTCGTGGGCGTCGAGGGCGTGTCGCCGCATTCGATTCTGGCGGTGACCTTCACCAACAAGGCCGCCCACGAGATGCGCGGTCGCATCGAATCCATGTTGCAGGTGCCGGTCGGAGGCATGTGGGTCGGCACGTTTCACGGGCTATCGCATCGCTTGCTGCGTACCCACTGGCGCGAGGCGAATCTCCCACAGGCGTTCCAGATTCTTGATAGTGAGGACCAACTTAGAGTCATCCGGCGGCTGCTGAAAGGCCTGAACATGGACGAGGCCTACTGGCCGCCGAAGCAGGCGATGTGGTTCATCAATGGGCACAAGGAAGAAGGCCGGCGGCCGAAGGACATCGGCGAGGCGAACGACCCGACCCAGCGCGAGCTGCGCCGGGTGTATGCGGCGTACGAGGAAACCTGTCAGCGCTCCGGGCTGGTGGACTTCGCCGAACTGTTGCTGCGCGTCTACGAAATGCTGCGCGACAACGAAACCATGCGTACCCATTACCAGGCGCGCTTCCGCCACGTGCTGGTCGATGAGTTCCAGGACACGAACCGGATTCAATACGCCTGGCTACGGCTGTTCGTCGGACCCGAGCGCAACCTGTTCGTGGTCGGCGACGACGACCAGTCCATCTACGGCTGGCGCGGCGCGAAAGTGGAGAATATTTTAAAGTTCGACAGCGATTTTCCCGGCACGCGCGTCATTCGTCTCGAGCAGAACTACCGCTCCACCGGCACCATCCTCAAGGCTGCCAATGCCGTGATCGGTCACAACACCGGGCGTCTCGGCAAGAACCTGTGGACCGCGGGCGAGGTCGGTGAACCGATTCAGTTCTACACCGGCTACACCGATTTCGACGAGGCGCGTTTTGTGATCGACCGGATTCAGGACTGGGTGGCGCACGGACACGCGCGCGCCGAGTGCGCGGTGCTGTACCGCTCGAACGCGCAGTCGCGTTTATTCGAAGAACGGCTGATCAACGAGGGCATTCCCTATCGCGTTTACGGCGGCCTGCGTTTCTTCGAGCGCGCCGAGATCAAGGACGCGCTTGCCTATCTGCGGCTCATGGCCAGCCGCCACGACGATCCCTCGTTCGAGCGCGTCGTGAACCTGCCCACGCGCGGGATCGGCGCCAAGACCGTGGACGCCGTGCGCGAACACGCCAGGGGTGAAAAAATTTCCCTGTGGGAAGCGGCACTGAAACTGATCGCCTCGCCGGAACTGCCGGCGCGGGCACGCGAGGCGTTGAATGTTTTTCTGCAGCTGATCGAGCGCCTGGCGCGCGAAACGGCGGGACTCACGCTCGGTGAGGTGGTGGAGCATATGCTGGCAGGCAGCGGGCTGATCGAGCACTACAAGAAGGAAAAGGGCGAGAAAGCCGAATCGCGCGTGGAAAACCTGGAGGAACTCATCAACGCCGCGCGCGGCTACGAGCACGACGAGGCCGAGGGCCTCGATCCGCTGTCCTCGTTTCTGGCGCATGCGGCGCTGGAGGCCGGCGAGGGCCAGGCTGAGGCCTGGGAGGACTGCGTGCAGCTCATGAGCCTGCATTCGGCCAAGGGGCTGGAGTTCCCGCTGGTGTTCCTGACCGGCCTGGAAGAGGGCCTGTTCCCGCACCAGCACTCGCTCGAAGACCCCACCCGGCTCGAGGAGGAACGACGGCTCTGTTACGTCGGGATGACCCGGGCGCGTAAGCAACTGGTATTGACCCAGGCCGAGCTGCGGCGGCTGCACGGGAACGAGCACTACACCAGCCCGTCGCGGTTTCTGGGCGAAATTCCCGAGGAATTGATTCAGGAAATCCGCGCCAAGCCGGCGGTGACGAGCCACCCCTCCCCCCGGTTCGCGACCGGCCTGCCGGCACAGGAGCCTCCGCCGGACGGCATGCGCTTGGGTAGCCGGGTACGCCACGGGACCTTCGGCGACGGGGTAGTGCTGCGCTACGAGGGCCAGGGCTCGCACGCCCGGGTGCAGGTGAACTTCGAGGCCGCCGGCACCAAATGGCTGGTCATCGGCTATGCGAACCTGCAGGCCCTGTGACATTGTGCCACCCTTGCATCTCCAGCCGATGGACTATAGTTAGGGTAAGAATTAGAACCGGAGAACAGGGAAACCCGGACGCGCAAGAATCAATGGGGATCGTGCTTTGAAGCAAACTAGGAGTGAGGCGCTGACGGTGACCAGGGCCGTGGTGGCCATCGTGGTCATCGCCTTCTTCGTTGAGCTCGTGATCATGCAGACCCTGCTGTTCTTCGGGCACGCACACCACGAGTCCCTGCTTTTCACTATCATCGATGCCGCGATTCTGTCGCTGGTCATTGCTCCGCCGATCTACTGGCTGGTGTTGAGCCCGATCAGGCAGGAGTACGAGAAGCGCCTGAAGGC
>DATICK010000200.1:0-3098 GCA_035456865.1 Sulfuricaulis sp. | reverse complement strand
CGGTCGCGGTGAACATCAGCAACGCCGCGAGCGCGCATCGCGCGCCCGGCGGCATGCGCTGGAAAAGGTCGGTGGTGTGCACGGCGGGGTTACCTCAGACAAACACGCAGGCCTACGCGCCCAATTTACCACAGTCGGGCGGTGCGGGGGTCATGCACCGCCGACCGTCCCGCGCAAGGTGTATTGGCGAAAACTCTGATCTGTCCCGGGTTTTTAGCTGACTGGTGGCCTTTGGCAGGCGCCCGGACACCGCCCTAAAGACTTGGCTACACTTCAAGGCAGTTCCTCGAACAAGCAGGTGACACATGAACAAGTGGATGTGGATAGGGAAATTTCTCATCGTCATCGCCGCCGCGCTGGTGCTCGGCGAAGTGCTGGGCAGTTTGGCGCTGTTCAAGAGCGCCACGCTCGGCACGGCGAAGGTCACGGCGGGCTCGCTGGTGCGGTTCATCGCCCACGCCGGCGCGCTGGTTCTGACATTCATGCTCGGTCAGCGGCTCACGGAGCAACTCCGCGCTCTGGGTGGCGGCATGGCGCGGCTCGCTGATCCGGTGCTGGCGCTCGTCACGCTGATCATCACCATCAGCGCCTACGTGGTGCTCATCAGCTTCAGCGCGCCGCTTCTCGGCGGCGCTATCAGAACCTTGCTCAACTGGACGTTCATCCTCGGCATCCTCGCCGCCGCAGTGTGGCTGGTGTGGGCGCTGTTCCAGAATTTCGAAGCGATCATGGAAGCCATCGGCAAGCCTGGAAAAGCCAAGACGGGTAATCCAGGTTCAGCGCCATCCAACTAAAAACGGCCCCGCAAGGGGCCGTTTCTTTTTACATGCCCTTGCGGGCCGCGCGCATGAGCCGCATTACCTCGGCCACCACTTTGTGCTGATACTTCTTGATACGGGCGTGGGCATCCGATAGGCGCTCGTGCCGCGCGGCTTGCTCGCGATGGACTTTGGCCCACCAGCCCTTGTTCGTTTTCTTCGCCGCCCCGCTCATGGCCTCCTCGCGCAGCGCAAGCTCGTGGGCATGGCTATGCTGCTCGCTTTCCCACACGCTGTCCTCGTGAGCGGCCAGGGCGTCGAGCGAATCCCGCAGCATGTCCTCGACCTCGCGCAGGTCGCCGAGCGCCACGCGCAGTTCCTTGTTCCACTCATCAATGTCGGACCGCCAGGTTTCGCAATCGGACTGCCATTGGCGGTGCTGTACGTGCATCTTCTGCTGGCTGGTCTTCCTCATCGGACCCTCCTATGCCGTAAACGGCTGAAAAGCGATGTGAACCGCTAGACTCGCACTAATTTTGTCCAGCCAAACTCGCGGCGGTAGTCGAGCATCGAGATGACCTTCGGTTGCACGCGCACGAACGCCGTCTCCGCTAGATCCTCCGCGCTGAGGTTTTTCATATCCTTGAACTTGCGCGACAGCAGCGCGAGCGCGCGCTTGGTGTCGGCCGGGCGTTCGAGGACCTTCGCGGTGGCGCCCATGGAGAGTCCCGTGATCTTCTTCCAGTTGGCCGTGTCCTTGTTGATCGTGAGCGAGACCTTGGACGAGCGCCGCAGGTTGCGAACTTTCTGGCCGTTGCGGTCGCACGCGAAGTAGAGCGTTAGCCCGTCGTTGGCGTAAGTCACTGTTGTCGCCTGCGGGTAGCCGTCGGGCCGCACGGTTGCGAGGCTCATGATGCGGTTGGTTTTGAGCTGCTCGAGGATGAAGCGCTTGGTTGACGGTGTCACGGTTCCTCCCTGCCTGGCAAGGCGTGCGCTGACTTGAGGCGCGCAGCATGGCACAACCGTTGGGCGGCAGCTTTGACGCAAATCAGGATCAAGGGGATGTTTTTGTTTTAGTGAAGTGAAGGGAAATAAAAAGCCCGGCAAGGGCCCCGCCCCCCCAGCTATTTAAGCGACGACTTGAGTTCTTCGATCAGTCCGTCGCGATCTTCCTTGATCCGCCGGGCGATGTTCTTCGGCGGCACGCTGCGGGCGACATGCTTCGCGCCCCAGCGCGCCAGCTCCAGCAGCGCCGGGATCAGGTCCTTGCCTTTTTCGGTCAGGGTGTAAATCACCTGGCGCGCACTTTCGGGATCGGGCTGTCTTGAGACGATCCCCGACTCTTCCAGCCGTTTCAGCCGGTCCGTCAGAATGTTGGAGGCGATGCCCTCGGGGGATTCGAGGAATTCCCGGAAATGCCGCTTGCGCGCCAGGACCATGTCGCGGATGAGCAGCATGGTCCATTTGTCCCCGAGGATATCGAGGGAACAGGCAATGGGGCAGCTGGAGCGCCGTTCGTCGTCACGTGCCGTCATGGGGTAGGAAGCTTACGCCAGAACACTTGCAATTTGCAACTGGATGGTTACAATCACTTGCTAATTGCAAGTTGTATGAAAGGAGCCCATACCTGACCCTTACCGCACAAGAGGAGAAACGACCATGCTCGACATCATCGCTTCCATTACCTTGACCACACTGGCTGTTTTGTTTCCCGCGATCCTGATTACCGCCAGCCCCCTGGGAAGGGCGGCGCGGGGACGGCTCGCCGCCGTCCTGCTCCTGTGGTTCGCCCTCGTGGCCGCGCTCGCCGCCGCCGGCCTGTTCTCGACCATGAGCGCCGGCACGCCGGCCATCGGCGTGGCGGTCGTCGTACCCATTATTGTCGGCCTCATCATCTTCAGGCGCTCGGCGGCGCTGAAATCGCTGGTGTCCGAAACGCCGCTGGCATTGCTGGTGGCGGTTCACGCCGGGCGGCTGCTGGGTGTCTACTTCCTGCTTCTTTATGCCGAGGTGCGGCTACCGCCGACTTTCGCGCTGACCGCGGGCTGGGGCGACATCGGTGTGGCCGCGGCGGCGCCCGTGGTGGCGTGGGCGATTCATCGGCACGCCGCCGGCTGGCGTGGTCTCGCGTTGACGTGGAACACGCTTGGTTTCGCCGATCTGGTCCTGGCCGTGACGCTCGGCGTCGGTTCCGCCGTCGACTCGCCGGTGCGATTCATTTACGAAGCGGCGAGCAGCGGCACCATGAGCACGCTGCCTTGGATCCTGGTGCCGGGGTTCATGGTCCCGCTCTATCTGATGACCCATCTGGCGATTTTCAATCGACTCTTCCGTCGCAGC
>DATICK010000199.1:0-3426 GCA_035456865.1 Sulfuricaulis sp. | reverse complement strand
CTCCCAGCGCAGCAGGCTGGTGAAGTGACCGCGAAACGCGGTGTAGAAGCTGTCTTCGTTGGATGCAGTCTGCATAGAAGGTTTCCGTGAGATGGTGCGGACAGTCGATACTGTATCGCCAGGTTTGTTCTAGATAAACAGACACACGTCGGATTGCTGCGCCACCGGCAGGAAGCTGGCCGCGCCGATCCAGTCCTTGACCTCGGGGATGAAGTCCTCGCGCGAGTAGCCGAACAGGTCGACCGTCATCTGGCACGCGACCAGGTTCACGCCGGCTTCGACGCACACGTCGCGCAGTTCCTGAATGGAAGCCACGCCATTGTTCTTAACGGTCTTCTTCATCAGGCCCGTGGCCAGTTTCTCGAAGCCCGGCACGCCGGCCATGACGGCGTTCGGGATATTCCAGTTGATGCCCTGGAACCATTCCGGCCCGAACGGCATTTTCATCGGCATGCCGGGATTGCCCAAGGGGCTGACCTGGAGATTGAGTTTCTTCTTGAGCAGCTCGAGCCCGTAGAACGTGAAGAACACCGACACGTCCCAACCCAGCGCCGAGGCGGTCGAGGCGAGAATGAACGGCGGATATGCCCAGTCCATGGCGCCCTTGGTCGCGATGATGGCGAGCGACGGGGTCTTGTTCTCCTCCACCTCTTTCAGCTTTTTGGCGAAGCGATCGTTGAACCAGGCATCGAGCGCCGCGCCGTGTTGCTGTAACAGGTCCTGCGGAAGTCGGCTGGATGACAACTCGGTTACGGTAGACATGCATGCCTCCTTTCAAAGGCTGACGGTTTGACCGGCGGAGGGATATCCGTCAGTGTTTGCGGATCTGGAAAACGTACTCGCCTCCGTCCTGCTCGGAGGAGACCAATTCGTTTCCGGTCGCCTTGCAGAAGGCGTCGAAATCCTTGACCGAGCCCGGGTCGGTGGCGCGCACGCGCAGAATCTGTCCATGCTGCAATCCATTGATGGCTTTCTTGGCACGCAGAATAGGTAGCGGGCAGTTCAATCCCCGGGCATCGAGTTCCTGTGCTGTGGTTGACATGGTCATCTCCTGTTTGGGTTGAGGGAATCTTGAAAATTCAGTCAGGCCGGCTGGCACAGGCGCGGCCAGGGATAACCGTCGGCCTTGAGATCGGCCAGATGTTCGCGCACCGCCTTGCGCCAGTCTTTCTTGGGCGAGTAGCCCAGTTTCCGGCGGGCATAATCGTTGGGGCAAACCCAGTTCTCGCACAAGTGCACGATGGAGCGCGTCAGAAACGGAGAGGAGCCCGGGATGACCGGCTGGAGCGCTTCCATCAGCCAGCCGAAGGCATAACCGGCCGGGTAGGGAACGCTGTAAAACGGCTTGGGGAATCCGGTCTCGGCGGCGATGAATTCGACGACCTCGCGCAGCGTCGGATATTCGGCGCCGCAGATGTTGAATGATTCGTAATCGTTCAGATTTTGCGCCACCGATGCCAGCATGAATGCGTTGCCCAGATCCGTGTCGGCCACCAGTGGCAAATGCTTGCGCCCGCCCGCGAGCCACGGCACCAAATAAGTCTGCAGCCGCGGCACCAGCGCCGGCAGCATGCCCAGGCGATTCCCGCTACCGACAAAATGGCCAAGACGCATCGTGATCATTTGCGTGCTACGCGAGCTGTTGGCGCGCATGTAATGGTCGAGATCGATCAGGCGGTCGAGATGCGGCCAGAAGCCGGTATGTTCTGTTTCTGAGAAATCATCGAGGGGCTTGTTGTCCTTCGCGACCGCGCCGATCACGACGGTGCTCGTCTGAATAAACCGTTTCACACCCTGTCGAATCGATTGCTCGACGAGGTCACGGGTCGGTTCAAAAAAGCGCTCGCGCTCCAGCGCGTTGTGGTTCCACATCGACGCCCAGTTCCCGGCGCTGCAGACGACGTCTACTTCCTTGATTACCTCGCGCCGGTAATTCACGTCCATCAGGTTGCCGACCCGTACCTCGCCCTTGAAATTTCGCGGCAGTTTCTCGCGCCGCCGGCAGGCGGCGATCGGTTCAACCCCGGGCTGCACCGCCATGGCTCTGAGGATGTTGCTGCCCAAAAAACCCGTGGCGCCCGTCACCAGTACACGAATCTTTTTTTCCGCGCTCATGGTTTCTCCCGGTTATTCAGATTTGTTCTCGGCATGAGCTCACAAGGAATCCACCCATTTCTTGAGCCGTGCAGTTTCGCGAGCGACTAGATCTGGCTGGTTAAAGGTGTGCGTCAGCAGGCTCGCGCCCTGCAACACCGTGACGAGATGCAGGGCGAGATCGGAAGATTCCTTGCCTTTCCCAAGCTGGTGGAACTGTTGCTCGGTCCAGGAAAGTATCGCGGCCATCAAGGTCGCCGCCTTGTCCGCAAGCACTCCGCCGTCCTTGTGAAGTTCCTGACAAAGGCTGCCGATGGGGCAACCGCTGGCGGCCAAGGCCTCGCGCTGACTCTCCACTTCTTCAATCAACGCGTGGATGCGTTTTCTCGGGTCCGGAAGCTTGTCCCACGCGGCGATGAGACCACCATAAAAATTCGCACGGTGTTCGATCAGCGCCTGGCCTATGTCTTCCTTGGTTTTGAAGTAGTAGTAAACGTTGCCCAAGGGAACCGCGGCCTCCTGGGCGATATCCGCCAACGTGGTCTGGTTAAAGCCCTGCTGATGAACCAGCTTGTTCGCCGCTTCGAGCAGGCGCGAGCGTTTGTTGGTTTCCTTACTTTCCATAATATTTATGTATAATCAATTAGTTATATTATTAGTAAGTTATCTAACTAAATTATGGAACGCTAATATAGATCTGTCAAGAAAATATCGGTTCCCGGCAGAGAGACGAGATAAAACGGCGGTAATTCAGCAACGCGCTCGCCACGGGTGCCTTGACGGGCTGTCTAACGGGATCATGACACGGCTTCGAGTCCGGCTGGAAAACACCACGCTATACTGCGACCAGTCATTTGAGGGCACGACATGGATACCCTGACACACGCCCTGAGCGGTGCGTTACTGGCGCGCGCGACCGAACCGGAACGGCCGCGAACCGATCAGTTGCCGCGACGTACGCGCATGTGGATCGGCTTCATCGCCGCCGCGTTTCCTGACAGCGACTTCGTCACACGCTTCATCGATCCCCTGACCTACCTCACCACGCATCGCGGCATCACTCATTCGGTCATCATGTTGCCGCTGTGGTCATTGTTGCTTGCGCTGCTCTTCATGTTGCTGGTGCGAAAAAAATATTCGTGGCGCGCGTTTGTGGGCGTGGTAGCACTGGGCATCGGCATTCATATCGCGGGGGATGTAATCACCGCGTTTGGAACCATGATATTCGCCCCGTTCTCCGACTGGCGCGCGCAGTACCCGACCACCTTCATCATCGATCCCTACTTCACGGCCATCATCGTCAGTGGATTGATTGCCTCCTCCCTTTGGAGT
>DATICK010000198.1:0-6138 GCA_035456865.1 Sulfuricaulis sp. | reverse complement strand
GGAAGAAAGCCATCGGCGCGCCGGAGAAAACACCAACGAGAAAGCACGCGATGCCGAGCATGCCGGCGGCGAGCGCCAGGTTGAGCAGACGCTCGTGCGGCCCGCGTTTGGGTGACTGGAGGAATACTGCCAATAACGAATAGAGCATTACTCCCCAGCCAGCCAGTTGCAGCGCCAGCGCCGCCGCCAGGACGAGACGCGAAGTGAAAAGGCCCGCGTAAAACAGAAACATGCCCGCGGCGAGAAAAGCGAATGCGGTGACATACCGCGATGCCGGTACTGTCGGACCGCCCATCCAGCGTGGGTAGACCGTCAGCAGAAATCCGAAAATGAAAAACGGAAACAGTCCATACAACATGAGAAAAGCATGTGCCCACGTAGACGGGATTAGCGTCGGCAAGAGCGGCCACCAGCCCGCACGCCCTGCCAATTCCGCGAACCAGAGAAGCATGATCAGCACCGCCTGCACCGCACCGGGGAAAAACATCATGCGATGCGGCGCGGCCGAGAATATCTGCCAGTGACCTGGCTCCGGGACGGGTAAAGTATCTATTAGACGCATAGCCGGTCGGTAGTTTTATTGAGCCGTCGGCTTTGTATCAGCGTATTTGTCCCGGGGGCCTTGATGAAAATCAAGCGCGGCGGCGGCGCTTTCAGGCAATTGTCGCGGATTTAGCCAAAAAACGGATGCCAGCGAGTCGAGTTATATGAATGCTGGTCTATACATTAAATATAGCCAGGTCCAGTGCTTGGAATTCTGATCCCCTTAATTTAGTAGGGGGTATAGAGCAGAAACCGACCATAGTTTAATGCGTTGAGCGCGGTACTGCTGTCGCATCAAGCCGGATCGGGCGCGAGGCGGGATATCTGAGTTGCAGGGAACTGGGTACATGGCGAAAAAATCTGTCATCAAGCCAAAAGTTCGCCGTCAACGCCGATCCACGGCAACGATCGGGCGCGCGCAGACGGAGAATCTTCTGCGCGGCATTGCCACGGCCTCGTCGGCGCTTTACGGGGAGCACTACTTCCATTCGCTGACGCAGTACCTCGCTAAAACCTTGGGGATGGAATATGCCTTCGTGGGCGAGTTGGCTCGCGACCAAAAAGATATCGTGAATGTAGTGAGCGCCTGTGTTGCCGGCAAGCATGTCGACAACTTTAGCTACAGCATTCTCGACACGCCATGTCACAACATCATCAGCCATGGTCCATGCGCCTATCCCCGCCGGGTGCAGAAATTATTTCCGAAAGATCGCTATCTCGTGGAGATAGGCGCGGAGTGTTACGCCGGCGCGCCGTTGTTCGGGTCGTCCGGCCAGCCGCTCGGCCTGGTTTCGGTCATGGGGCGCGAGCCCTTGCGCCATCGGGAAACGGTGGAGTCGGTGTTGCAGATAGTTGCGGCTCGTGCCGCGACCGAAATTGAACGTCAGCACCTGCACGAGGACCTGGGTGAAAGCTACCGGACCCTGACGACGCTGATGACAAATCTTCCCGGCATGGTGTATTGCTGCCGAAATGACAAGGATTGGACGCTGGTGTTTGCCAGCGAGGGATGCCTTGCCCTCACCGGCTATACCGCCGATGAATTTATCGGCCAGCGCACGATTTCCTATGGTCAACTGATTCATCCCGAGGATCAGGAGCCGGTCTGGAACGAAGTGCAGGCCGCTTTGAAGGAAAACCGGCCGTATCAACTCACGTACCGTATTACGACGGCGGACGGCGAGCAGAAATGGGTTTGGGAACAGGGGTGCGGTCTGTATTCGCCTGCGGGCGAGCTGCTGTTCCTCGAGGGTTTCATCACCGACATCACCGAGCGCCGCAAGGCGAATCTGGCGCTCAAGCAGAGCGAGGATCTCCTGCGCACCGTGATGGAATCATTGCCGATTGGCGTATGGATCGCCGATCGCACCGGCAAGCTCATCTCCAGCAATCAGGCGGGGCGCGAAATCTGGGCTGGTGCCCGATACGTCGGCATTGATCAATTCGGCGAATACAAGGGCTGGTGGGCCGACACCGGCATGCCGATCGCGCCCGAAGAGTGGGCTGTGGCACGTGCGATCAGGAAGGGAGAGACGTCACTCAACGAAGTTATCGACATCCAGTGTTTCGACGGGACGCGTAAGACAATACTCAATTCAGCCATACCGCTTCGCGGGCCCGAGGGAGAGATCACCGGCGCCTTTATCGTCAATATGGACATCACCGAACAGCGGCGGATGGAAGCGGCGCTGCGCGACAGCGAGACTCGCTACCGCTCGGTGGTCACGGCGATGGCAGAGGGTATCGTGATCCAGGGTTCCGACCAGGGCATCATCGCCTGTAATCCTAGTGCCGAGCGCATCCTAGGGCTCAGCGCCGATCAGATGGCGGGGCGCACGTCGATGGACCCGCGCTGGCATGCGATCCACGAAGACGGATCACCCTTCCCGGGCGAGACCCATCCGTCCGCCGTCACGCTGCGCAGCGGGCAGCCGCAGTCGAACGTGGTCATGGGGGTACATCACCCGGACGGGTCGCTTGTGTGGATCTCGATCAACTCGCAGCCGCTGTTCCGGCCCGACGAAACCAGACCTTATGCCGTGGTGACCTCGTTTGTTGACATCACCGAGCGCAGGCGCGCCGAGCAGGCGTTGCGCCATTCGGAGGAGCGGCTGCGCGTCATCTACGATTCCAGTCCCGTCATTATCAGCGTCTCCCGGCTCGAGGACGGGCGGTTTCTGGAGGTGAACCCCGCTTTTCTGCGCACCGGTGGGTGGACGCGGGAAGAGGTGATCGGCCGCACTTCGTTCGATGTCGGTGTCTGGGTCGATCCCCGGGACCGGGAAAGAATCGTCGAGAGCGTGCGTGCGCACGGCGCCGTGCGTGACCTGGAGATTGCCTTTCGCATGAAATCAGGCGAGGTGCGCCTGCTGCTGTGCAGCGTCGAGCTGATCCAGCTCGATCAGGGCGGTTGCCTGCTACTCGTCGGCCAGGACATCACGGAGCGCAAGAAGGCCCAGTCGCAGATGCAGAAACTCTCGCGCGCGCTCGAGCAGACCGCCGATGCCGTGGTGATTACCGACCGCGACGGCGTCATCGAATATGTCAATCCGACGTTCGAGCAGATGACCGGCTACACGTCCGCCGACGCGGTCGGTCGCAAAACGAGCCTGCTCAAGTCTGGCAGACAGGGCCCGGGTTTCTACGACAATTTATGGAAAACCATTCTGGCCGGCAAGGTATTCAGCGATGTGTTCATCAATCGCCGCAAGGACGGACTGTTGTATTACGAGGAAAAGACTATCACGCCGCTCAAGGACGCCGACGGCCGGATCGCGCATTTCGTTGCTACGGGCAAGGACATCAGCGAGCGGGTGCAGACGCAGGAACGCCTCGCCTACATGGCGCAGCACGACCCCCTCACCGAGCTTCCGAACCGCACGCTGCTGCTCGATCGGCTGAAGCAGTCGCTGGCCGGGGCGCGCTGGCGCGAACGGCGCGTGGCGGTGCTGTTCGTGGACCTGGACCGCTTCAAGACCATCAACGACACCCTCGGCCACGAGGTGGGTGACCGCCTGTTGCAACAGCTTGCCGAGCGTTTCCAGCGCAGCGTGCGCGACGGCGACACCGTGGCGCGCTTCGGGGGTGACGAATTCGTTATCCTGCTCGATGACGTCGCCTCCGAGGACGACGTATCCAGCGTGGCGCAGAAGGTGTTGCAGGCGCTGACCCCGCCGTTTCAGGTCGATCACCAGACACTCTACGTCACCGCGAGCATCGGTGTGAGTCTGTTTCCGGCCGACGGCGATGACGCGACCACGCTGCTCAAAAACGCCGACATCGCCATGTACCGCGCCAAGGAGCTGGGCAAGAACACCTATCAGTTCTATTCGGCGGACATGAGCTCGCGCGCCTTCGAGCGCCTGACACTCGAATCGAACCTGCGCCACGCGCTCGAACACCGCGAGTTCCGACTCTATTATCAGCCGCAGATCGACGTGACAACGGGTGCCATCGTCGGCGTCGAAGCGCTGTTGCGCTGGCAGCACCCGGAATTCGGCCTGGTTATGCCGAACGACTTCATTCCGCTGCTCGAGGAGACCGGTCTGATCGTGCCGGTCGGTGAGTGGATTCTGGACGCCGCCTGCGCGCAACTCGCCGCCTGGCATGCGCAAGGCTGGCCGCGGTTGCGGCTGGCGGTCAATCTCTCGCCGCGCCAGTTTCAGACGCAGAACCTCACGGCGGTGGTCAAACAGGCCCTCGACAGGCTCGAAGGCGATCCGGGAAGACTGGAACTCGAGATCACCGAAGGAATGCTGCTGCGGCACGCGCCCGCCACCGTCGAGACGCTCGAAGCATTGCATGCGCTCGGCGTGCGCATGGCGATCGATGACTTCGGCACCGGCTATTCGTCGCTGTCGTACCTGCGGCGCCTGTCGATCGACGCGATCAAGATCGACCGCTCGTTCGTGCGCGATATTCCGCAAGACGCGGATGACAGCGCCATCACGGTCGCGATCATCGCGCTGGCGCAGAGCCTGAAACTCGAGATGATCGCCGAAGGCGTGGAAACCGCCGCGCAACGCGATTTTCTGCGCTCGCGGGGGTGTGAGGTGATGCAGGGTTTTCTGTTCAGCCGTCCGCAGCCGCCCGAGGACATCACGCGGCTGCTGAAAGCACAAACGCCGCGCTAAGACGCGCGGACGTTCATGCGTTAGTAACAATGATCTATCTTGAAAGCCAAAAATCTTTTCACGGTGCGTGACACACCGGCTCGCCCAAAAGGCAAGGGGGCTAACTGAACAGGCTGTCCGATTTCAAGCTGGCACGTCCGGCTCAGGCAGAAGCCATCGTCAAAGCGGCTCGTGGACCAGGCGTTCTGGCGATTGTGGGGATTTTCGGTCTCGTCACGCTGATCCTGTTGCATGTTTATGCCGGGCGTCAGTCCCAGGAGCGCAACCACTGGCGGTTAATCCGGGAGCAGGCGGATGCCGCGCTGCAACTGGAGCTGAGCGTGCGTCAGCGGATCGTGGCGGTCGAGACCCTGCAGGCCTTCATGCTTGCCACGCGCAAACCCCCGGATTATTCCGAATTCAACCACTTTGCCGAGACCCTGATGCAGTTCACCCCCGCTGCCAAGGGTTATGCCTACGGCGACGCGAACGGGGTGCTGCGGCACTTTTACCCGCTCAAGGGTAACGAGCAGGCCATCGGGTTGGATATATATAGTCGGCCCGGCGCGGAATTTCTGCGCAAGGCGGTTCAGGAACGGCGCATGACCGTAAGCGATCCGGTAAAGGTGGTGCAAGGGGAACTGTCGGTGGTGATCCGTTCCCCGCTGTATCGCGATAATCGACTCGTCGGCCATGTACAGGGAGTTTTTGAGATTGGCCCGCTGATCAAGCACGCGCGCGACATTCTGGATCCGAGCGTTGCCCTGCGACTGGAGGACAATCAGGGCCATATGTTCTTCGGCGAAACATCGGACCGCTCCTGGACTCAGCCGATGTCCATCGTGGTGGGCGATGGCATCTGGAAACTGAGTGTGGCGTGGAAAGAAGCGCAGCCCGGCGTTGCCGGGCTGATGCTGATGCTGATCTGGCTCGGCGGCGGTCTGCTGCTCGTGAGCCTGCTGTACATCTTGCGCCGAATCCAGTCCCACTCGCGCGTGCTGGCCCTCGCCGTGAACGAGCGCACGGCGGATCTGCTCGAAAGCCAGCGGAGCTTTGCTACGCTCCTCAGCAACCTGCCCGGGTTGGTCTACCGTTGCCGCAACGATCGCGACCGAACCGTTGAACTGATCAGCGATGGAGCACATGCATTGACCGGCTATGCGTTGGATGAGTTCGCGCATCCCGGCCGGGTGAAATTTGCCGACCTGATTCATCCGGACGATCGCGACAAGGTCTGGCACGACGTGCAGGCGGCGCTCTCTGGAAGCCGGCCATTTCAGTTGCTATACCGCCTCGTTACCAAGGATGGCAAGACCAAGTGGGTCTGGGAGCAGGGCCAGGGCATCTTCAGTGCCACCGGGGAATTGCAGGCGCTCGAGGGATTCGTCACCGACGTCACCGAGCGCATGCAGGCAGACGAGGCGTTGCGCGAAAATGAGAAGAAATTCCGCACGCTGTTCGAGTCCGCCAACGACGCCATTTT
>DATICK010000197.1:0-5665 GCA_035456865.1 Sulfuricaulis sp. | reverse complement strand
CTCAATGCAAATTCATGTGGCTGGCCGCCTATCACCAGTGAAACGGCGTCGGCCGTCAGCTCCGCCACCAGGACATGATGCTTGCCGCCCGCGGCGTCCTGCAGCTCGATAACCGCCGGGCGGTTGTAGCTGCGTAGATTGTTCCAAGTTCCGGTTTTGTATACACAATGCAAACCCGCGTTCAGTGCGCGTTCGCAGCCGGTACCGCCAACCAGCAAGGCGTAATTCAAACTCCAGCGCTCGAACAGACCCTTCATCGCCGAGTCAGTGTCGGTCGCCAGCGCGGGATTGGCGAGCAGTGACTCAAGCGTGGCCACCGGTTTGGACGGATTGCCGGTGGAAACTTCACCAACTGTCGTTGCCCCACGGGGCTCGGCCGCTGGTGCGGCAACCGCGATATCCCCGGCGAGCTTGGCGGCCGACGCCGTATCGGATGAAGCCGCCACGACTTCCTTGTCATCGGGTGACAACGGGTGTTTCCAGCCAGGCCACCATTGCCAGCCGGCCACGATCAGGATCGCCGTCAGCGTAGCGATGGTCGGAGTCAGCACGCGCCATGTCATCCAGCGGAAAGGCCTGGCGTATGATCCGATTTCAGCGGCGGCGCGATTCACGATACCCGTATCCACGACGGTTTTCTCGCGCGTATAGGCGCCGAGCAACGAACGATCACAGATGATGTTGATCAGCCGCGGAATACCCCCCGATAGCGCATGCACACGACGCATCGCCGACAGGTTGAAGAGTAACGCACGTCCACCCGCCACGCGGCAGCGGTGACCGATGTAATAACAGGTTTCTTCACGGGTCAACGCGGTAAGGCGATAACGCGCCGTGATACGCTGCGCGAGCTGGCGCAGATCCGGTTGCGCCAGCAAGCTCACCAGTTCCGGTTGGCCAATGAGAATGATTTGCAGGAGCTTCTGTTTGGTGGTTTCCAGATTGGTCAATAGCCGGATTTGTTCCAGCACTTCACGGCTCAGATTCTGCGCTTCATCGATAATCAGCATCGTGCGCCGGCCGCGGGCGTGGCTCTGGAGCAAGTGGGCATTCAGCGCATCGATCAGCTTCTTGAGGCTTGCTTGTCCACCGGGATGGGGCACACGCAGGTCATCGCAAATGGCGGCAACGAATTCGGCGACTGTGAGCACTGGATAGAGAATCAGCGCCACATCGACATCCTTGGGCAGCCGCTCTCCCAGCGAGCGAATGAGCAGGGTCTTGCCAGTGCCGACCTCGCCGGTCAACTGCACGAACCCCCCGCTCTCACCCAACCCATACTGCAAATGCGCCAGCGCTTCTTGGTGGCCCCGGCTCAGATAGAGATAACGCGGGTCCGGCGGAATCGAAAAGGGATTTTCATACAAACCAAAATATTGGAGATACATGCAACGCCTCACTTCCTCAACTGCCTGCCGTCCATGCCGTTGATGAGTCTGGCATGACGTTAACTCGGTCTGCCATCAACCATAAACAAGCTGTCGAAGGCCTGGTATTTCGCCATCCACGATGGCCCATACGATAACACTATTTGACCCTTACTTGCCTGTACAGGGCAAGATTCGGCCAGCTCGGGCTAGCGTGAGGGCATCGGTGAACTTAATTAACGCGAGAAATCACGTAATTTGGACTGTTTTCTCGTCGGATAGACCGGTCCGCGCCGCCTGCACCTCGCGCACGGTACGTCGGAGCGTGAAACGTCGTGCCGGCAGTTTGTGGATATACCCATCCACTGCGCCAAGCAGGAAAAACGGTAAACGGAAATGAAAAATTACAACGTGGGAAGATGCGGAAGAATTATTGACGGCGTCCAGGTTCGGCGATATCGTCCGGCGCTTTGGCGGCCTGAACGATCTTGCGCAGATCGGCCAGTTGCGTCTGCAGCGCCTTGATCGCTTCCGCCACCTCGACAGGTTCTCTGCCTGTTTCGTTTTTGACCACTCCACTGGATTCCATCTTTACTGCACGTGATGTATTGCTCATGCGAACCTCCTTGTGAAAACCCAATACAGTTATCCGACAATAGTTACATGAGTGCTACGTTGAATCTGCTCCCTGCACCTGATGAAGCATGTTATCAGTGGCATTGACCTAATTAAGGAGGAAAAACCGGGAAAAGACAAGTATGAACACAGTGCCTGATTCTCATCGCCAGACAACCGTTGCTTGCGTGCCGATGAACCGCCAAAAAATGGCGCTCTCTCTACGATAACTACCAGACATCGGGCTGTGCGATACATGCGACAGGTGTCTGTTTTTTGCCAATGCTGGCTTGTAATGTCCACGAAGCAAATTCAAACAGTCCGGAAATCGCGCTTATTCCTTTAACACGCACTTGCGATAAATATCTCCCAGCGCGTTGTTCGAGTCATATCTTTCCTTGAGTCTTTCGTAGACCGGTTTGTTGTACATCCGCCAGAACTGTTCCGCCGTGAAGTACGAATCAGAATACAACGACTTCATGCCGCCAAGCGCTATCACCTGTTCCTCAACCTGGCGGTTGTAGTAACCCGTTGGATGTTTTTTTCTGCTGCGCAGCACATCCCAGAAACCAAAGTTGATATAAAGTTTTTCCGGGTCCATGCGATAGAGTTCGAAATTCGCTTGCTTGTTGTAAGCGCGTGTGGGGCATACCCATACCGGCAGGAAACGGATGACATCGTGATAAAACGCGAGGAACCGCTGCGCGTTCTCAACGGGAATCTCGACGTCCTGGATCACCGGCTCGGCGTGAATGCCGGCGAGTTTATTGAAAGTGTGCGTGAGCTTCATGCGGTTGTTCCACCGCATGATGCGTGTGTAGGTCAACGAATTCAATCGTGAACGGCCATATAGCCGGCGGATGAGCGGATGCTGAGCAAGAAGATTCTTGGAACACCAGAACCAGTCCGTGTCCCAGCGCCAGAGATAATCCTCGACAGTCAGATAATCCTCTGAACGCTCGCGCAACGACCGATAGTAGATATTCTTATAGGTGTAATCGCTGGCGTAAGGCGCGTTGTCGACAAACTGTCCAAGCGTGAGCACCATCTCATTCCGGCCAAACACCACGCCATCGACGAAATCGACATCCTGACGATCACACTGCCGTGCCAGTTCGGTGAAATAAGCCTCGGGTTCCGTCAGGCATAGGTGGGTAAGCTTTACATATTTTTTTACCGGCACAACCTTTAACTTGAGCTTCAGGGCATAGCCGAGCGTGCCGTAGGAATTGGGGAAACCGAAAAACAGATCGCTGTGTTCGTTGCCGGGCGTGCACAGCACCGTGCGTCCGTCGCTCAGCAGTATCTCCATTTCCTGCACCGTTTCATGAACCAATCCATAACGGAACGAAGAGGATTCGATGCCGCACCCGACTGTTGCGCCGCCGATGGTGATGGACTTGAGTTGAGGAACCACGGCCGGCATGACCCCGTGCCTGAGGCACTCTGCCACCAGCTTCGCGTACGGCGTCATCCCCTCGGTTTCGACATAACCACCCGCGGCGTCCACGCGCAACACATTGTTGAAGTTTCGCACATCGAGTCGCTGTGCCTGAATCTTCTTGCGGTCGCGGAACAGATTGGAGGAGCTTTTGCCCAGACGGATAGGGCCTCCACCGCTGGCGCGCAGAAATTCTGTCAGGTACTGTTTCTTTTCTTCGTAAGTACCGCTGGCCATGTCAGTACCGCCCCGCGGAAGACCCTGTAAAGTGTACCAGCATCCATGAATGAACCGGACTTGCATGGCGATTTGCCATCGACGATACATGCGAGATTTCAATATCGTCTGATTTGAACAACAGAAACGGGCAATGCAAGCTGCTGACTCGGCAAGCGTGCTGCCGCTGATCTGCCCAGCTTCGGCCTATGTCTGCCATTGCGCCATTATGCCATTGTGACGCGGTAAATCGGCCGTCCCCGTCTATACTAAATCAGAGTAGTATCCACGGCATTGCTGATATGACAGGGAAATCATCATGAGTGCCTACAGCATTTATCAGAAGCCCTGCCCAGCTTGTGGCACGGTGGTGTCAACAGGCATCAAACGTTGTGACTGTGGCTATGCTTTCGGCTTCTCCGACGAAACAGCCCTGCTGCCCGAGGAGTTAGCACTTCAGGAAGAGGAACTGTTCGAGGCGTATCTGGCGGCGCGCGTGGACCAAACCGTGGCGAAGGTTGAATCATTCCGTACTGAACTCGTGGCCGATCCCGCCAACCTTCGCAAGGCCAATCGCCTGCTTGAAGTTGTACAGGAGGCGCTGAACTTGCGCGACGAACGAGACGCCCAAACGGCCAAAACGGCTCAGGCCCGGGAAGCGGCTCAGGCAGCAAGAGGAGAAATCGCTCCGGCAACACCCGACGTTCCGATTCAATCCGACCGGCCCACCGAGGCCTTCCGGACCCAGCAAGCAGCCAGGGCGGAGAAAATCGTCGAGGCATTCGCCAATACCGAAACCAAGAATTGTCCGCACTGCAAGACAGTCCTGCCCGTCACCTCCACGCTTTGTTTCTGCGGATATAATTTTTCGCGCCACGATGTCATGCTGCCCAGGGCCGTGGACAGTTCCCTGGGCGCGGGAAGCCCTCGCTCCAAATAAATTCCGCCCCAGCACTAAGCGCTGCACAGCAAGTTACCAGGGCGGTGTACGCCCTGTCATCGTAGTTGCGGAACCGCATCGCTACGCCATTCCTGTCCGTGCGCACCACCTCAGCGGGCGGACGGTTCAAACCATATTCGCCATGCTCCTTGAGCGCGAGAACCACCTCCACCGGGGTTCCCGGGCAGCAACTCGACTCTCCTCATCTCGATCATTGCGCCATCGAGACTGAGGTCGCGCACTGTCCAGCGCTTCGAGTAGGCCAGATCGTAATTGATCACAATATTGAACGAAATTGCTTTGCGGATGCTGGAGCGCTGCTAGGCCTTCATCTCCCTGCACCGTTTGATCATAAAACCCGTACCCTGAATATAATGTTATCGATGTGCCGGCAGGTCAACTATTGGACGCAAGAAGAAAAGCCGACAAGGCTGAACCGACAGGGAAACACGAGAAAAAGCGCCTGGCTGGTTTTTTTTTCGGAATCGGATATGCTTTTGCATCAGGCATGCCCTGACCCGTCACAAAATCCGGGAGGATATTTCTCCATGTCGGCACTGGTCGTTACCACGCCTTTCCTGCCAGCGGAACCGCTGCGCAAACGCGCGCCGGCATTCGATGAGCATGGGAAAGCGTTGAGCGATGTCATGGTGCTCTTCCCCGGGCTGGTCGGGAAACCGCAGCATTATGTCCAGTCCACGATCGAGCATATCCAGAAGGTGTTTGCGGAGTACGCTCAGGCGGTGGTATTCGCCGAACTCAATCTCAAGCTCAGCCTGCTATGGATCAGCGTGAAACCGATCCCGGGTATTCGCTTCCAGATCGCCGAAGCGCTGCGCGCTGTTATCCCCGAGGCGCGCATCGTCTCACATATTTGATGCCATCCTGCCGGCAGTTATCGATTCCCGCATCGAATCCGGCCGGACAGTCACTTATCGCTTCGACCCCAACACTCCCAGATGATCGGCGGCGCGCCGGCCTATATTCTGGCGCCGGTTGGGATTGTTAGGCTCCCAGCGTATTTCCTTGCGGCGTTCGGCGACCAAACGGCGCGAGAATTTGCGACGTTCCTGACCTTTGTATCCC
>DATICK010000196.1:0-2171 GCA_035456865.1 Sulfuricaulis sp. | reverse complement strand
CGGAAGCCTGGTGCTGGTGCTGATTGTCGAATTGCTGAATTCGGCGGTGGAGGCGGTGGTCAACCGCATCGGAGAAGAACCTCACGCCTTGTCCGGCCGCGCCAAGGACATTGCGTCGGCGGCGGTGTTTCTCTCGCTGCTGCTCGTGGCGCTGGTTTGGGTGTTGGTGCTTTTCGACCGCTTTGGCTGATGCGCTGATGCTGTTTACGCCGCCGCCGTTTTATCGGCCACCAGCGGTTTTTCCCCTTTGTACTCGATACTCCGGCACTCAAGGAAAATCCGCTTGTCGCAACGCTCGCAGATGGAGCGATCGAGTCGATTGAAAATGGTCTGAATGGCATCCGCCTTGGTGACGAAGATATGTTCGTCGCCCAGTTTGTCGACAAATCCGCCGCGCTTCAGAATTTTGCAGGCCTCTGCCTTTATCTTGCTCAGGTACAAGCCGCCGCCCAGATAACGACGGCGATTGGCTTCCTGGACCAGCATCTCGGCGCCGGCGATGTCGACGAAGTTGATGCCGTTACCGATGATCAACAGGTGTTTCTGCCCCGGGTCCTCTTCCAGGTATCGCTGAAACTCGCCCTGAACGTGATCCACCGCGCCGAAGAACAGCGAACCGTCCACGCGCACGATCTTGAGCTGCGGGCACTCGGGCAGCTTCGGATCGGTGACCAGGTGCCGTCCCGGGGAGTGCGGGTCGGGCGTGCGTATGACGATGCCGGGACGCGAGGTGCGCATCAGGTATATCACCAGCGACAGCATCACGCCGACGTATATCGCGAACTCGAGTTCCACGAACAGCGTGGCGAAGAACGTGGTCAACAACACCGCCGTTTCGCGCTTGCTGGTGCGCAGGATGTTGGAGATGTGATGAAAATCGATGAGCCGATACGCCACGATCAGCAGGATCCCGGCCATCGCCGCGATCGGCAGGTGCGCCGCGAGCGGCGCCACGATCAGCAGGATCAACGCCAGGGCAATAGCGGCGAAAATCGCGGCCATGGGCGTGACCGCGCCGGCCGTGTAGTTGATGCCGCTGCGGGTGAAGGAACCGGATGAGGCGTAGCTCGAAAAAAAGCTGCCAATGACATTGGCCAGGCCCTGGCCGATGAACTCCTGGTTGCCGTCGATGCGCTGGTGGGACTTGAGCGCGACCGATTTGGCGATCGAGACGGCCTCGACGAGCCCGAGCATGGCGATGGCGAGCGCGCCGCTACCCAGCGTCTTGATGGATTTGAGCGAGAAATCGGGCACGGAAAACGGCGGCAGCTGCGCCGGCAGCTTGCCGACAAGCTGGATGTCTTTGGTTTCGTAGGCGAGCAGCGCCGCGAGCAGGCTGCCGAAAATCATGGCGATCAGCATGCCGGGCCAGCGCGGTTTGAAGCGTATGAACAGCACACCCGCGATCAGCGTGACCGCGGCGATGGCCGTGACGTAGGGATTGATCTCGTGCAGTTGGCGGTAAATATCCTGCCAGGTATGCAGGAACGATTCGCCCGCCGGAATCTTGATGCCGAGGAAATGCTTCAGTTGGCTGGTCGCAATCAGAATCGCGGCGCCGGCGGTAAAGCCGACGACGACCGAATGCGAGACGAAGTTGACCAGCGCCCCCATACGCGCCAGACCGAGCACGAACTGGTAGACCCCGGCGAGAAAGGTCAGCATCAGTGCCATGCTGATGTACTGGGCGCTCCCCGGCTCGGCAAACTTGGAAACCGTGGCGAAGACGACGATGGAGATGGCCGTGGTCGGTCCGGAGATCAGGTGGCGCGAGGATCCGAACAGGCCGGCGATGATCGGCGGGACCATGGCGGAATACAGGCCGTACACCGGCGGCAATCCGGCGATCAGGGCGAAGGCCACGCCTTGCGGCAGCACGATCACGGCCCCGGTGAGGCCGGCCACCAGATCGGACTTGAGTGTTTGCCGGTTAAGTAGCGGCCACCAGCGCAGAAACGGAAAGAACCGCGCCCAGAATAAATTGCACTGTGGCGCTGCTATATAATCTTGCATGAACGATGGGTCACTTCGTCGGCTTGGGAGAGTTGAGGGCTGATTATATTGTTTTTCCCGGGTATTTTCTAACTCGCAATCTCCGCCCGGTTGGGAATGGCGCGGGAGTCCCCGTATAATTGCGGCCGTTATTGCGGCGGCGTGAATCCATCGGCGTG
>DATICK010000195.1:0-23191 GCA_035456865.1 Sulfuricaulis sp. | reverse complement strand
GATTTATTCCTTATTGCAGCTGAGGTTATGGTAGTTGTGGTCAAAAATGTTATGGTAGATATACTTAACTTTGTGACAAAACCGCGACAATTTAAGGAGGAGCCCGTTATGAAACACCGGATTTCGCTGTTCGCCTCATTCGTCATTTTCCTCGCTATCGTTGTTTCTCCTGCCGTGAGTTATGCAAAAGACATAGAGGTCGGCACGTCGGTAGCACTGACGGGCAAGTACGCACGCACCGGACAGGAACAACTGCAAGGTTTCCAGATGTGGGTCGAGGAGGTCAACGCCCGGGGCGGGCTACTCGGCCAGAAGGTGCATCTCGTTTATTATGACGATGAGTCCAAACCGGAAACCGGCGCCAAGCTTTACGAAAAACTCATCACCGATGACAAGGTCGACCTGCTGATCGGGCCGTATTCCTCCGACGTCACCATGGCCGCCAGCACCGTCGCCGAGAAACATAACTTCCCCATGGTGTCCTCCGGCGCCTCGGCCAGCGAGATCTGGGAGCGCGGTTATAAAAATACATTCGGCCTGTACACGCTGGCCGAGCTTTATATGGACCAGATTCTCGAGTTCGGGAAATCCAAGGGGCTTAAGAAGATCGCGCTGGTTTACGAGAACACGGCTTTCCCGCGCGGGGTTGCCAGTGGCGTCAAGACCAAGGCGAAGGAGCTCGGCATGCAGATCGTGTTCGAGGAGGAATACGGTAAGGCATCGACCGACTTCTCGTCCATGATCATCAAGATCAAGTCCAAGAAGCCCGACATGGTGATCGGCGGTTCCTACCTCCCCGATTCCACCGCATTCATGCGCCAGGCGAAGGAGAACCGGTTGTACGCCAAGATCTTCGCATTCGCCGTGGGCCCTGGCCTTCCCGATTTCGGCCAGAATCTCGGTCTCGATGCTGAGGGTGTCATGGGCAACACCCAGTGGGAACCCACGCTCAAGCTTCCCGGCGCCAAGGAATTTGCCGAGAAGTACAAGACCAGGTACGGACACGAACCCGGTTACCACGCGGGCGGTGGCTACGGCGCGGGTTACGTGCTCGAGGCGGCGGTCAAGAAAGCCGGCAGCACGGACCGGGACAAGGTGCGCGCGGCGCTGTTCTCGCTCGACACCGTCAACGCCTTCGGCCGCTTCAAGGTGGACGCGACCGGCAAGCAGATCGGCAAGCCGGCTTACGCCGTGCAATGGCTCGGCGGCGAGCGCCATATCGTTTTGCCGGTCGAGGCCGCGACCGCCAAGGCGACCTATCCATTCAAGGATTGGGGCAAGCGCTGAAGGATTGATATACATGGGTCGGCGAGCGGCACGTAAACCTCGCGGCTGATACGAAACTCGCCCGTGGAAATGCTCGCCCCCGAGATCCTGCTGCAACTGCTGATCGGCGGCCTGCTGGCGGGCATGCTGTACGCATTGCTCGCCTGCGGGCTGAACCTCGTCTTCGGGGTCATGCGCGTCATCAACCTGGCACACGCCGAGCTGATGCTGGTGGGCGCTTTCAGCGCCTACCTGCTTTTCACCATTTTTGGCCTGCATCCGCTGATTTCGCTGCTGCTGATCGTGCCAGTGCTCTTCATCGTGGGCTTCTATCTCCAGAGCGTGTTGATCGAGCGCGTCGTGGGACGCCCGATGCTCACCTCGCTGCTCGCGACCTATGGGGTGTCGATCATCCTAATCAACCTGGGGTTGCTGTTGTTCGGCGCCGATTTCAAATCGGTGCCGGTGCTCCAGGGATCGTTCCTGATCGACGAATTGGCCGTCTCGAAGCCGCGCGCCACGGCCGGCATGATTTCGCTGTTGCTGACCGTGGGGGTATATCTGTTTCTCGAGCGCTCGCGTCTCGGCAAGGCGATCCGCGCGGTGTCGGAGCATGCCCAGGTGGCCGCGATCTGCGGCATCGACGTCCGCAAAATCCGCATGCTCACCTTCGGCATGGCCGCGGCTATGGCGGGCGCCGCGGGCGTGATGCTTTCCGTGATCTATTCATTCTGGCCCGGATCGGGTATTGACTTCATCCAGAAGTGCTTCGCCATCATTATCATCGGCGGCATGGGCAACTTCCTCGGCGCACTCTACGGCGGCATCCTGCTGGGTGTGGTCGAAGCCTTCGTCGGCGGCTTTGCCTCGACCCAATGGGCCGAGGCGGTGGCCTATCTGCTGCTGGTGACGGTGTTGCTGATCCGGCCGACCGGAATCAAGGGGGCAGCACGTGTCTAATGATCGCCAACGTCTGAACGGCCGCTGGGTGGGCGCGGTGCTGGTGACGTTTGTGTTGCTGGCGCCGCTCGTGATCAACGACTACCACCAGTCATTCCTGCTCCAGGTGTTCATGGTGATTGCGCTGGCGCAGGCCTGGAACCTGATTTCGGGCATGACCGGCTACGTGTCCTTCGGACACGCGGCGTTCTTCGGCGTCGGCGCTTATGCCGGCGCGCTGATCCTGACCTGGGGCTTCCCGTGGTGGCTCGCGGTGATGAAGGGCGCCGGCATCGCCGCGCTGCTCGCCGTGCCCCTCGGTTTCCTGACGTTGCGCTTGCGCGGTCCGTACTTCGCGATCGCCATGCTTGGCCTGAACGAAGTTGGGCGCGTCATCGCCACACTCTGGGTGAATGTCACCCACGGCGGATCCGGTCTTACGCTTTCGCCCGAGCTGCTGCCGTCGCTCGACGTCATATACTTTACGATGTTCGGTCTGGCGCTGGGGGCGACCCTGCTCGTGGCCTGGGTGCATCGCAGCCGCTTCGGCCTGGAGCTGCGCGCCATTCGCGAGGACGAGGAGGCGGCGGAGATGGTGGGCGTCAATACGACGCTCAACAAGGTGATCGCGTTCGTGCTTTCGGCGGTGATTCCGGGGGCGGTCGGCGCGGTTTATGTCATGTACACCAGTTATGTCAACCCGGCTTCCGCGTTCGATCATGCCCGCAACATCGAGATGATCGTCGTGGTGTTGTTCGGCGGAAGTGGCACGGTCTGGGGGCCGATTCTTGGCGCCGCGACCGTGATGATCCTGCGCGAACTGCTTTGGGCGCAGTTCCCGGCGGCGCACCTCGCAGCGCTCGGCGTGTTGCTGCTGGTCGTGGTGCTGTATCTGCCCGGCGGCCTGATTTCCATCCTGCGTGACAGGCAGCAGAAACGGCCCGATGCCGCCCCCGGGGAGTCGCCATGAACGAGCTCGTCTGCGCTCCTGACCATATTCTGTGCGCGTGGGGACTGACGCGCGAATTCGGCGGCGTACAGGCGCTGCGCGGCGTGGACCTGCACGTGGCGCGCGGGACCATCACCGGGCTGATCGGCCCCAACGGCTCGGGCAAGACCACGCTGTTTCAGGTCATCTCGGGCATGGACCGGGGCGCCTCCGGCACGATCAGTTTCGACAAAGAATCGATTCTGGGATGGCGGCCGTCGGAAATATATCGCCGCGGGCTGGCGCGCACGTTCCAGCTTTCGCGCGTCTTCCCGGAGCTGACGGTGCTGGAAAATCTCGTCGTGGCCGGCCACCGTCGCGATCGCAGCGCCGCCGAGCGCGCGCTCGGGCTGCTCGAGCGCGTGCACCTGCGCGAATACGCCGCGGTGCTGGGGAAAAATCTTTCCTACGGTCAGCAGAAACTGGTGGAATTCCTGCGCGTGCTGATGAGCGATCCGGCACTGATCCTGCTCGACGAGCCGGCGGCCGGCGTCAATCCCACCCTGCGTCAGACGCTGTGGGACATGGTGCGGCACCTGAACGGTTTGGGCACGACGTTCCTCGTGATCGAGCACAATATGGAAGTGATCGCGGACCTGTGTTCGGACGTTTACGTGTTGAGCGACGGTGAAATCATCGCGCAAGGCGACTTCGCTTCGATTCGCAACAACGAGCGGGTTCTGGAAGCCTACTTCGGCAAATCCCGGAAGCACGGTGCCGCATGACGGAGCCGCTGCTGAGCATCCGTGACCTGGAAGTTTCCTATGGGGCGGTGCAGGTCCTGTTTGGCGTGAATCTGGAAGTGCACGCGGGCGAGATCGTGTCGATTATCGGACCTAACGGCGCCGGCAAGTCCACGGTCATCAAAGCGGTCATCGGCCTGGTGGAAGTGCAAGCGGGCAGCATCGAGTTCGACGGGCGCGACATCACCAATATGCCGGCGCACATCGTCCCGTCGCTGGGCGTCACCTACGTGCCGCAAGGCCGCATTGTGTTCGGCCAGATGACCGTGACCGACAACCTCGAAATGGGCGCGTTTCTGCAGCACGATGCCCGTAAACGCCGTGAAGCCGTGGACTCGGTGTTCGAGCAGTTCCCGCGGTTGTATGAACGCCGCAGCCAGCCGGCCGGAAAACTCTCGGGCGGCGAGCAACAGATGCTCGCCATCGGGCGCGCGCTCATGCTGAACCCGCGGCTGGTGATTCTCGACGAGCCTTCGCTCGGCCTTTCCCCCAAATACGTCGATTTGATCTTCGAACATTTGCTGACGCTCAAAAGCCAGGGCCGCACCTTGCTCATGGTGGAACAGAACGCCGCTCGCGCGCTCGAGCTTTCCGACCGCGGTTATGCCCTGGAGCTTGGCTACAATCGTTTTGCCGACACCGGCGAGAAACTGTTGGCCAACGATGACGTGCGGCGCATGTATCTGGGCGGCGCATAGGGTAGGGCTGCTCCCGGTGACACGAATCCCGCCCGGCGTTAAACGACTGCCAGTCGGCGTCGGAATCGTACGAATACCTCATTTCCCCATATTTCAGCAGAATTAACATCCTGGTCAGATCCACGGGTACGGTTTCGGGTTTTTTTTCATAAAAATTCAGCGTTTGGGCGGGATTTGGCACAACCTATGCATTTCCTAGGGCTGTCAGGCTTTCAAGGAGATGGCCATGGAAACCCAGGCAGGAAACCAGTGGACGACACCCCGGCTCCGGATACTGACCGGCGGGCGAGGTCATGGCGGCGAAGTCGATACCAAGCGACACAACGACGCGGGTATCGTCTGCCTATATGGCGTGGTGGTGCAGTGCACCTCCGTGGCGGGACTGGAACTCGTGGAATTTGAGTTTCTTCCGGACGCCGCTTGAGGCACCGGCATCGAGTCGTCTTCGTTTCATGACCGGCAATCAATCCAGCGCGGCAAAGACTGATGATCCAGATGAAATATATCGCTGAATCGGTATCCGTCATGGGGAGAAGTTAATAAATCCATGTTCCGCCTGACACGCACCTACTCCGTAGCCAGTTTTTTCGGCATCGTTCTGGTGACGATCGCGCTCGGAATCTTCTACAAGACTGTCGCCGTGCGATCCCTGATCGTGCATGAAACGCTGGCGAACGTTTCGCTCACTCAATCGATTTCCAATACCCTGTGGCCCGTCTACGCGGATTTCGTTGCACGTGCCGCCACTATTCCTCCGCCGGAACTCATCCGACAGGCGGAAATCTCCCGCTTGCGGGAGGACGTGCTGCAGAAAATCAACGGTTTGCGCGTGGTCAAGATAAAAATATATAACCTGGATGGACTAACCGTTTATTCGACGGAACCCGCACAGATCGGCGAGGATAAGTCACATAACTCCGGATTTCTGAAGGCCAAAGCCGGTCACACCGAAAGCGATCTTGTCTTTCGGGATCATTTCTCCGCTACCGAGGAAATAATCGTAAATCGTAATCTTCTGTCTTCGTATATCCCGATTCGCAAGACGCCGCATGATCCGGTAGAAGGCGTTTTTGAGATTTATTCCGACGTGACTCCGCTGGTGGCGGAAATCGAACGCACGGAGTACACCGTTCTCGGCGGAGTGAGCGTTCTCCTGCTGTTGCTTTATTTATTCCTGTTGATGATCGTTCGCCGCGCGGATCGCGTCATCAAGGCGCATGAGAACGAGGAACGCAAGGCGCAGGCGGAGCAGATCCATTACATGGCCTATCATGACCCCCTGACCGGTCTGGCGAATCGCGCGCTGTTCAAGGACAGGTTTCAGCATGCCGTGGCGGTAGCCGCGCGCACCCGCTCTCCGCTGGGAATCATGTTCATCGACATCGATCGCTTCAAGGTGATCAACGACAGTCTGGGGCATGAAGGCGGAGACGCCGTGCTGATCGAGGCGGCGAAGCGTATTCGCGCCTGCCTGCGCGCGTCGGACACGGCCTGCCGGATCGGCGGCGATGAGTTTACGGTAATTCTCGAAAATCTGCCTACGAACGACGATGCCGCGCAGGCGGCCACGCGATTGATACAGAAATTCGCCGAGCCGCTGAAAATCGGTGACCGCGAGATCATCGTCACCGCCAGTATCGGCATTTCGATCTTCCCCGGCGCCACGCACGATGTCCAGCGACTGCTGAAGGACGCGAATGCGGCGATGCACGAGGCCAAGGAATCCGGACGCAACCGGCATGTCTTTTACACCCAGGAAATGGATGCGCGCGCCCAGGAGAGCCTCGAATACGAAATGGGATTGCGCAAGGCGCTGCAAAACGGCGAATTTCTTATTTATTACCAGCCGCGGGTGAACACGGCCACGGGAAAAGTGGTTGGGGCGGAGGCGCTGCTGCGCTGGCAGCATCCGAGCCGCGGCATCATCGCCCCGGATAATTTTATTCCGTTGCTCGAGGACACCGGCCTGGTGATCCCCGTGGGCGAATGGGTGCTGCTGCAGGCCTGCCGGCAATGCCAGGATTGGCACGCTGCCGGTAACTCTGCTCTTAGCGTCTCCGTGAATCTCTCCATGAAACAGTTCCGCTCCGGATCGCTGCTGGCCAGCGTGCGGCGCGCGCTTGAGGAAAGCGGATTGCCGCCGCGGTTTCTCGAACTGGAACTCACCGAAACCGTACTGGTGGACGATGCCGAGCAGGCGCTCGATCTGATGCGCGAACTCAAAGATATCGGCGTATCGATTTCGATTGACGATTTCGGCACGGGCTACTCCTCGCTCAATTATTTGCGGCGATTCCCGATCGATCTTCTCAAGATCGACAGCTCGTTCATTCGCGACGTGGTCCATAATCGCGGCGATGCTGCAATCACCACCACGATCGCCGTCATGGCCAAGAGCCTGCACCTGGGTATACTCGCAGAAGGAGTCGAGACCCGCGAACAGGCGCGGTTTCTCAAGACCATCGGTTGCCACGATATGCAGGGAAATCTTTTCGGTCCGGCGATCCCGGCAGAGGATTTCGGGGCGCAACTCGAGACGCTCGATGTCCCGAAACTGGCGGGGTTTGAACCGAAATCTATTCCCAATGTCCCCGGCAATTCGGCGGTCGCCTGACTGCCACATGCCTGGGGTCGATTCGAACGGTATCTCAATCCACCCTGTCAAAAGGTGAGTAGCGAACCTCCAGGACCGTGTACAGGGTCCGACCCCGGGGCAGCGCGAGGCTTACCTCATCATCGGTGGTTTTTTTGAGCAGCGCGCGTGCCAGCGGCGAGTCGATGCTGATCAGGCCCTTCTCGAGATCGAATTCGTCCGGCCCGACGATACGGTATTCCACGGTTTCGCCGTGGTCGGTCTCCAGCCGCACCCAAGCGCCGAAATAAATTCGCGTGCTGTCCGTTGGCGCGCGATCCACGATCACGAGCGCATCAAGGCGCTTTTGCAGGAAGCGGATACGCCGGTCGATTTCGCGCAGCTGCTTTTTACCATAGATGTATTCGGCGTTCTCCGAGCGGTCGCCCTGCGCCGCCGCCTCCGACACTGCCTGTGTGACCTGCGGACGTTTCACGCGCCACAGATAGTCCAGTTCCTGACGCAGGCGCGACGCGCCCTCCGGCGTGATGTAGGCGGAGCTCTTGGGTTGGGGAAGACGGTTTCGGCCCATGCCGGCAAATTATATCCGACCGCGGCGCGGGATATCGGTATCGCGCGAGGTAAAACCGGTGAGATGCGCTAGTATTACGACAAGCTTCCAGAGAGAGGACGAACATGAGCCAGGATAAACCTGACCGGACGGTGGACACCTCGGGCGAATGCTGCCCGGGCCCGCTGCGGGAAGCCCACCGTGCGATCAAGACCATGCAGCCGGGCGAGGTGCTGGAACTGATCTCGACCGACACCGGATCGCGCATGGACATCCCTGCCTGGTGCGATCGCACCGGCCACGTGCTGCTGCGCGTCGACGAGGACGGCAAGACGTTCCGCTATTACGTTCGCAAACGATCCTGAACTCAGCGCGCGCTGCGCTTGACGCGCGCCACCTGCCACAGGAAATACGCCGCCGGAATCACCGCCAGCGTCAGCACCGCGACGCTCAGCATGCCGCCGACCATGGGCGCGGCGATGCGCTGCATCGCCTCTGAGCCGGTGCCGTGGCTCCACAGGATCGGCAGCAGCGCGGCGATGATCGCCACCTTGGTCATGGTCACGGGCCGGATGCGCAGCAGTGCGCCTTCGACCACCGCTTCGTGTACGTCCGCGCGCGTCAGTGCCTCTTTCCGGACCGCGCGCGCCTCGCGGCGGCGCGCCAAGGCCTGATCGAGATAGGCCAGCATTACCACGCCGATTTCCACCGCGACGCCGCCGAGGGCGATGAAGCCGACCGCGACCGCCACCGACAAGTTGTAGCCCAGCAGGTAAAGCAGCCAGAAGCCGCCGACCAGCGCCAGCGGCAGCGTACCGATCACGATCAGCACTTCCACGCCATTGCGGAAGTTGAGGTAGAGCAGCAGCAGGATGATCACCAGCGTGAACGGGATGACGAGCTTCAGCCGTTCGAGCGCGCGCTGCATGTACTCGAACTGGCCGGTCCAATGGAGCGAATAGCCCGTGGGCAGTTTCACCTTTTCCGCCACCGTCCGCTGCGCCTCGGCGACGTAGGAGCCGACATCGCGGTCGCGAATGTCGATGTAGGTCCAGCCGGAGAGGCGCGCGTTTTCGCTGCGTATCATGTCCGGGCCGTCCACGACGCGGATATCGGCGACTTCCGAGAGCGCGACCTGGATGCCGCTCATGGTCACGAGCGGAAGCGCTCGCAGGCGCGCGACCGAGTCGCGAATTTCCTGCGGGTAGCGGATGTTCACCGGATAGCGCTCGCGTCCCTCGATGGTTTCCGTGACGTTCATCCCGCCTACGGCCATCGCCACCGCTTCCTGGATGTCGCTGATGTTCAGTCCGAAGCGCGCGGCGCGGTAACGGTCGATACGCACGTCGACGTAACGCGCGCCGGTAACGCGTTCGGAGTAGACGGATACGGTGCCGGTAACCGAACGCACCGCCTTTTCGATATCCTGTCCGATGGCGTCGATGGTGGCGAGCGACGGACCGGCGACCTTGAGGCCGACCGGCGTGCGGATGCCGGTGGTGAGCATGTCGATGCGCGTCTTGATCGGCATGACGAAGGCGTTGGAGAGTCCCGGAAATGAAGTGGCGGCGTTCATCTCCTGGATGAGCTTGTCCGTGGTCATTCCCGGACGCCACGCGGAGCGGGGCTTGAGCCGGATCGTGGTCTCGAACATCGACATGGGCGCGGGGTCGGTGGCCGATTCTGCGCGCCCGGCCTTGCCGAACACGGTTTCCACCTCGGGAAAGGTTTTGAAGATCCGGTCAGTCTGGGCGAGCAGCTGCTGCGCTTTGCCCGAAGAGAGCCCCGGCAGGGTCGTGGGCATGTACAGGATATCGCCTTCATCCATGTCGGGCATGAACTCGCTGCCGAGCTTCATCACCGGATAGGCGCTGACCAGGACCAGCAACGCCGACACCCACAGCACGGTCCCGGGCCGCGCCAACACGCCGTTCAGCAGCGGCCGGTAGGCGTTGATGAGCCAGCGGCTCAGCGGGTTTTCCTGCTCGCTCCGGATATGTCCGCGGATGAAATAACCCATGAGCACCGGCACCAGCGTGATCGACAGCCCCGCGGCCGCGGCCATGGCGTAGGTCTTAGTGAAGGCGAGCGGGGCGAACAGCCGTCCCTCCTGGGCCTCGAGGGCGAACACTGGAATGAAACTCAGGGTGATGATGAGCAGCGAGTAAAACAGCGGTGGCCCGAGCTCCTCGGTAGCGTTGCGAACGATGGCCCAGCGGTTTTTGTCGGTGACGGTTTCCTTCTCCATGTGCTTGTGCACGTTCTCGATCATCACGATGGCGGCGTCGACCATCGCGCCGATGGCGATGGCGATGCCGCCGAGCGACATGATGTTGGCGTTGATGCCCTGGTGCTTCATGACGATGAAGCTCACGAGGATGCCGATCGGGAGCGTGATCACCACCACCAGCGAGGATCGCAGGTGATACAGGAACGCGAGGCACACCAGCGCGACGACGATGAATTCCTCGATCAGCGTTCCGCGCAGGTTGCCCACGGCGCGCTCGATGATCGCCGAGCGGTCATAGGTCGGGACGATTTCCACGCCGGCGGGCAGGGTCTGCTTGAGTTTTTCCAGCCGGGCCTTGACGGCGTCGATGGTGGCGAGCGCGTTCTCGCTGTGGCGCATGACGATGATGCCGCCCGCGACTTCGCCCTCGCCGTTGAGTTCCGCGATGCCGCGCCGCATTTCCGGACCGAGGCGGATGTCGGCGACGTGTTCCAGACGGATCGGCGCGCCGGACGAAGTCACGCCGAGCGGCACGGCGCGCAGTTCCTTTTCACCCTGAATATAGCCGTGCACGCGCACCATGTACTCGGCCTCGGCCATCTCGATGACCGAGCCGCCGGTCTCGTGATTGGCGCTCTCGATCGCCGTGCGCACCTGCTCGAGCGTCAGCCGGAACGCGCGCAACCGCACCGGGTCCACGATTACCTGATACTGCTTCACCATGCCGCCGACGGAGGCGACCTCGGCCACGCCCGGCACCGTGCGCAATTCGTACTTGAGGAACCAGTCCTGGAGCGCGCGCAGTTGTGACAGGTCGTGCTGGCCGCTGCGATCGATGAGCGCGTATTCGTACACCCAGCCGACGCCGGTGGCGTCCGGTCCCAACGCTGGCCGTGCTCCGACCGGCAAGCGTGGCAGCACCTGGCTCAGGTATTCGAGCACGCGCGAGCGCGCCCAGTAGAGATCGGTGCCGTCCTTGAACAGCACGTACACGAACGATTCGCCGAACTGGGAGAAGCCGCGCACGGTGGTGGCGCCCGGCACCGACAGCATCGCGGTGGTGAGCGGATAAGTCACCTGGTCCTCGACTACCTGCGGCGCCTGGCCGGGATAGCTGGTCTGGATGATGACCTGCACGTCCGAAAGATCGGGGATGGCGTCGAGAGGGGTGTGCTTGACGGAATAAATTCCGCCGGCCACGAGCAGTCCGGTGAACAGCAGCACCAGGAACCGGTTATGGATGGACCAGCGGATGATATGCGCAATCATGGCTTGCTCCCCTCATGATCGGCGTGCGACTCCTCCGGTGACGATTCCATGCGCTGGAAACTCGCGCGCACGCTGGCCTCGGAATCGATGAGAAACTGTCCCGAAACCACCACGGAATCGCCTTCTTTTACGCCCTTGCGAATCTCGATCCAGTCGCCGGCCTCCTCGCCGACCTCGACCTCCACCGGCTGAAAGCGACCACCGCCGAGCCCCAGGACCAGGGCGTTGCGGCGGCCGGTGCGAATCAGCGCCTCGCGCGGAACCATGATTTTCTGGCTGTCGAGGCGCGCGCCCTGGATGACGACGTCGGCGAACTGATTCGGCTTGAGCGCGGTGCCGGCATTCCGGACCAGCACTCGCGCCTTGAGCGAGCGTGCGCCGATGTCCACGTCGGAGCTCACGCTTTCGACCACGCCTTCCCAGCGGCGGCCGGGAGCGTCGGGGACGAGCACGGTGGCCTGCATGCCCGGACGCACCCATCCGGCCCCACGTTCGAAAATATCCAGCAACACGTGCATGCCCCGGTCGTCCTGGAACAGGTAACCCTGGACGGCGAGTTCGCGCGTGTGCACGCCGCGTTCGACCCGGTAGGTGCGCACGCCGAGGCTGTTCACGATTTCCGGACGCACCGTGACGATGGGCGCGCCGGACGCGGTGCTGTCCTCCTCGTAAACCGGCACCAGGTCCATGTCCATGAACGGCGATTTGCCCGGCTTGTCGCTGCGGTATCCCGGCACCATGGGGTCGGTCCAGTAAAGCACCTTGCGTTCGGCGCTGTTGCCCGCGGTTTCCACGGGTTGCTTGCCGGCGTTGAACAAACGCCATCCCTCGACGGCGGCGACCAGTAGCAGAATAATGCCGAGAATCACGATGACCAGATTTTTGTTTTTCATGAATGTTCTCCGGTGAGATACAGAAGTTCCGCCTGTGCCTTGGCGCGGTCCACGCGCAGCCGCAGGTATTCGAGTTCGGTGTCGACCGATCGCATGAGCGCGTCGCGATAATCCGACTGGTCGCGCGCGAAGCCGGCCACGGTGACCTGAGCCTCGCGGCGGGTGGCGGGGATCAGCCGTTCGGCAAAAATCTTTTCACGCTCGGTCAAGCTATCGAGTTCGGCGCGCAACGAACGATCCATGGATTCGAGCTCGCGCCGCTTGTCGTCGAGCTCGTACTGCGCGCCGGCTTCCATCGTCTGTTTCTCGGCCAGCTTGCGGTCCTGGCGCTTGTCGCGAAACACGGGCAGGTCCAGCGTCACCATGGCGCTCAGCATGTCGGGCCGCTCGCTGCCGTCCGGCATCGGCCGGCGGAAGCCGTAAGAGACGTCGAGCATCACGCCCGGCTTGTATTCCTGGCGCACCATGTCGACCTCGACGCGGGCTTCGTCGAGCATGGTTTGGGTGGCGATCCATTCGGGATGATGCGTGTAATCGAATGCGCCGGGCACTTCCGGCAGCGCCGGCAGCTGGGCGGGCAGGGGCTGGTAAGCGGCGTCGCCGATCCAGCGCGCCAGTTGCGCCTGCAGGCGCAGCTTCTGTGCCCGGATCATGGGCGCGCGCTCGTCCAGGCGCGCCAGCGCCTGGCGCGATCTCAGCACCGACTGCTGCGTTTCCTGCGCCGCGCGGTAGCGCGCCTCGGCCGATTCCAGTTGTTTTTGCGCCAGCCGCCGCGACTCGTCGAGCGTGCGCAGCGACTGTTCCTGGTAATAGAGTTCGAGCCAGGCCTGGCGCACCTGCCGTATCAGGTTGCGCTGCTCCATCTGCACCCGCGCCTGCTCGCGCGCCAATTCCTTTCCCGCGCGCTCGCTTTTGAGCGCGAGCGTTTTGCCTGGCGGAAACGCCTGGCGCACGCCGACGACCGTCATGGTCATGTCTTCCTGGTTGAGCCGGTAAGTATCCGTGGGGACATTGGCCAGCCCGAGCGTGATCTGCGGGTCAGGCAGTTGGCCTTCGTATACCGCGCGTTCGGACGCGGCATCGGCGTTGGTGCGGTGATGCTGGAGCCAGGGCGCCTGCTCGAGCGCCAGTCGCTCGGTCTCGGACAGCGTCAACTCCGGAGCGGCGAACGCTCCGGACATGACGGTGATCAGGATGAACACTATTCCCGCACAGCGGGACAAATTGGAAACGAACATGAAATCTCTCCTTGCAAGTCGTGAACAAAAACGACACGGCGCGCGCGGGAGAGAACTACAAGATCAGCGTGAGGTGTTGAATGTGAAGCGGTGGTGCCGGGATATCCGGCGAGAAGAAATCGTGCCGCAGGAATACGCGGTTGTCAGGCACGGCGATGTGAATGGGCAATACGGTCAGCAGCACCGGCGTCACGGCCATGTCGCCCAGCGCGGCGGCCAGTGGTGACTGGAGATCGGGCATCTGGCAGCTTACCGCCGTGACCGGACCGCAATCGTTGGTGTTCATGTACATGCCGCCGTCATGCATCGGGCAATGCACGGAAGCATGGTTCATCGGCTGGGATTGCGCCATGACGCACGGCGCCGCGCCCGCGATCAGCCACAGCGCGGCGAGCGAGGCCAGCAGGCCACGGGCAATCGGCTTCAGTTTTCGGCGGAACCAGTGCATCATGGTTTATAGTCTAGCGTCCAAATGGGATCCGGTACACATCATCGACTATCCCCGAGCAGGGTATACATGACATTGATTTCCATCAATGTGGGCCTTCCGCGTGAAATTACTCATCGCGGCCGGGAGGTTACCACCGGCATTTTCAAGATCCCGGTCGCCGGGCCGGTATGGCTCGGGCGCCTGAATCTGGCGGGTGACGGCCAGGCGGATTTGCGGGTACACGGCGGGCATGACAAGGCCGTGTATGCATATCCTTTCGAACATTACGCCTTCTGGGCCGGAGAGCTGGGACGCCGTGATTTCTCTCATGGCCAGTTCGGGGAAAATTTCACCACTGAGGGGCTGCTGGAGGACGAAGTCAGCATCGGTGATGTATTCCGGATCGGCGTGGCGCGGTTGCAGGTGACGCAGCCGCGCTCGCCCTGTTTCAAGCTCGGCATCCGCATGAACGACGAAAATTTTCCCACGCGTTTTGCGACAGCCAACCGCACCGGCTTTTACCTGCGTGTGCTGGAAGAAGGCATGGTGCGGGCCGGTGATGCGATCGATCGGGTCGAGCGCGCGGCCGGGTCAATGAATGTGCGCGACGTATTTCGGCTGCGCCACGCCGGCGGGACGCGCGCGGAATACGAGTGCGCCGCGCGACTCCCCGGTCTGGCATCCGGCTGGCGCGCGGCTTTCGAGAAGCGGTTGGCGGAACATTAGGCGGGGAGAGTCACACGTCGATCGCCCGGCATCAGCGGCGGCGCGAAGCGCCGTCGGCTGCATGCCGTTGTTACGCCGCCCTTGACTCAAGCGATGACCCATTGGGCACGAGCACGATCTTGCCCGTCACGCCTCCCTTCCCGAGCAGCTCTTGCGCCTGTCTTGCCTCGGCAAGAGGAAATCGCCGCGCGATGAGCGGCTTGATCTTCTGCTGCTGAAAGAGGTCGAGCAGGGCGATCAAGTCCTGCCGAAACATGGCTGGCCTCGCCCGCTTCAGCCACTGGATGCTGTAGGGGACTACCTGTTTCCTGCCCGGGAGAAGCAAGCCTCCAAGAATATACAGCCCGTAAATGGGAATTCCATGCAAGCGATTACGGCGACCCGGACGACTTGATGCCAGTCCCTTTCCTCGCAGCGCGGTCGTGTTGCCATAGCCTACTACCCTTCCGCCGCGACGAAGAGCCCCACGGGAATGCCACATATGCTTGCCGCCGATGGGGTCAAATACCGCATCCACCCCATCACCCGTGAGGCGGTGAATTTCCTCCACGAAGTCCTGCTGCCGGTAATCAATCGGGATGCCGCCCAAGTCGGAAACGGTCGATGCTCCGCGCGATGAGCAGGTTCCATACATCTCCAGCCCGGCGAGGCGCCCAAGCTGCAAGAGTGCCGTGCCGACCCCTCCCGCCGCGCCGTGTATCAACGCGCGCTGGCCCGGTCTGACCTTGGCTGCCCGATGCATCATCTGGTACGCCGTGATGTAGTTCAGCACGAGGCTCACAGCCTCGGCGGCGTCCAGCCCGGCGGGCACCGGAACCAGTTCACGTTGCGGCAGGCAGACAAACTCCGCGTACGCACCGTGGATCGGCATCGCGGCAATTGTCTGGCCTGGTTCGACTCCCGAGACCCCGTCGCCGAGCCGATCCACCACGCCAACCAGATCCCACCCCGGCGTGTAGGGCACCCGTGGTGTTTCGGGATGAATGCCCTCGCGCGCCATGACGTCGGGGAGGCCGACACCGGCGGCCAGCACTTTCACCCGCACTTCACCGCCCTTCGGCTCGGGGCGCTCTTCATCAATCAGCTGAAGGGCATCGGGGCCGCCGTAGTGGGTGACAATGATTCGCGTGTGCCTCATGGAGTTCTTCCTCACTTGCTGGGCTCAAGCTTGTGCGGCGTAACGTCGCCTTTCACCGGTCCGGGCGAGCGATCGAAGCTCGCTCGCCCGGGTCCGGCAGAATAGCTGGTGCGGCGGCGCTTCGGCGACTGTTGACTAACTGAGCAAAAGGAAACATCCCGGACAGAGAATCTCTTCGCGCTCGAGGAAGCAGTGGCCTCAGCCGTTGAGGTAGTAGATATCCGGTTTGTCTACGACGCCAACCTTCTGCATCGTTTCCCTCAGATCCACGGATTCGGCGAAAGTCTTCGCACGGTTGAGATCCCGTGCCTCAAAAAGCAGGATGACTTCATTCGGGTCATGCGCTCCGCGAAGGAGATACCTCTCTGTGAGTCCTGCCTCAGCGCGTTTTGGGAGGTGAGCGTCGTATCCGCGCTTCCACTCCGAGAAGTCCCTGACCTTGTGCCGGACAAGCATGTAGGTAGCCATAGAAATCCTCCTTTCGATTATTGGGCTGGTGGAAGAACACTATCGCACTACTGACGCCGAACGCACCGGTTCAGCGTGCGGCGGCGCGTTAGCGCCGACGTCGCCTGGAACCGGTTGTTAGGCAACATTGCTGTGTGTTTGAATCTAAGTATGATCAGAAACATGTTTCTTTCTCAAATAAGAACCCAAGTAGCCTGTGGCAATACCCGTTAATGAAAGCATGGTAATGCAAATTAACTCAAGCGGTGAAATTTGGCCCCACTGTTTCCTAATGAAAAATCCACTGAAATAGAGCACATAGGCCATTAACAAGGGCCATCGCCACGACGACCTGGGCTCAATAAAACCGAAAACAAATGAGAAGAACGCGATCGTTGTTACGATCACTTTCTCCCATAGAAACGTATATGTATTCGCAGCGGGCTCACTGTCAGATTCGAGCTATTTAACAAAGATACATCGCGGCAATTGCAACCACCATGCCGCATACGACAAGCAATAGTGTTTTATTTGCCGCTTTCATTATTGTTGCCTGACGTTGCAGGTAACCGGCCGACTGCAGCCGCAGCCAGCTGTGGGCGGTCCGGTTGAGCTGCGGGTTAGGTGTCACTTCGGTGCGGCCGGAACCAAGCCGTATTTGGACATGACGGCAACAAGCGCAGCCTTATCCGGAGGGCCGCCAGCGTTGACGACGGTTGCAATGTCCCTGAAGTACTGAGCACCAATGTCGGGAGACAGCGCAATTAGTGCTTTCGCCGGCACGTTGAAAGGATTAGAAAAGGCGTGAACGATGCCCTTCGGGGTATGCATGCTCTGGCCTGGCGCTAGGTCACGCGTCTCATCTCCGACTGTGTAGCGAAGCGTTCCCTGCAGCACATAAATGCATTCCTCATTGTTCGAATGACTGTGCGGTGGCGGCACGTTCGAGCCTGGAGGAACACTGAGCTCGAACATGCCCATGCTTGACGTCGCCGACCCATCGACGATGTAGTTGATTGTGAGTTGACCGACACTGATGAGCGACGAATCCATCGGTTGTCTCCTAGTGGTGATGGCAAAACGGGAGTCAGAGATACGCCTAACGTCAAAGTTCAGCCGCGCCGCTTGTTGGCGTCGGCTGGAGCGCTGATTCGGCCGTAAATTCACGACCTCGCGCGTTATTTGTTCGATCTACCAGCGGAAGGGGCCCGAAGTCCCCACAGAATCAATATCGCCGTCGCAATTAGCGATACCGCCGCCGTCCGCAGACCGATGGCAATGATCGCTTCTTGAAACGCGTTCCCCCGGGCTTGTCCCGCCGCAATCGGCAGCATGGTGTTTCCCGCGCCCCAGACTCCAGCCAACAGATTGGCGGTCCACGCGGCATAGCATCCATACACGCCCAGCCAGAACCCGACCCGTGACATCGCCCGCGTCAAGCGGAGCCGCGGCCACAGGACGCCGGCGAGCATCAGAAAGATGCCCTGCACGATCCCAAGCAAATGCGCCGATAGGCCGAGGCGTGGTACCGGGAATCGTGGCACAGCAAGTCCTAAAAACAACGCAAGGAGAAAAAGCAGAATTCCCGCCTGAAGCAAGCGCTGTCCTTGGCGTAATGATTCGTCTGCGCTATCCATTTTGGTTATTGGTTTCATCTGAGGTGTTGTTCTCTAACGTTCCGGTTTACGGGCGACGGCACGTTAACGCCGACGTCCCGTGGAACCGGTTGTTATGTGTTTTATTTTTCATAGTCTTTAGTATTGCCCGATACAAAGACCGTTGTGTTTGATATTGCATCGTCCCTCAACCCAGCCAGCTCAATGTGCTGTGGATCAGTTCGATATTTTCTAAACGCCTCAATATTTGGGAACTGCAAGTAATGGACTTCCGCTATATTACTAGATGACGATTCGCTTGCGTCCGGCTCGAAGGCGGCCATTAGCTTACCTTCATACTTATTCATGACCTCGACTGCTTGTCTTTCAAATGCTTGTAATGCATCAGCATCTTTTGCTTCAAGCAGAACGATGACATGAATCATAATTACTTGGCTTTTAGCACATAACTTTAATTCGACCGCCTAGATGATGTATTCGTACGCATCATTACAATAGGCGGTAATAAAAACTTGACGATTGTAAAATCATGGCGTCAGCATTTTTTATCACGTCAAGACCTGTGCAAGGAGGCACACATGAACAAGCCGCGCTTGCTCGATCAAGTCCGCGAAGCGCTTCGGGTGCGCCTTTACAGATTGCGTGCTGAGGCGTCCTATCTCCAGTGGATCAAGCGTTTTATTCTGTTTCACAACAAGCGCCACCCGATCGAGATGGGGGGCGCAGGAAATCACCGTTTTTTTTAACCAACCTCACCGTTAACAAGGATGTCGCTCCTTCCACCTAAAATCAAGAGAAGGAGTTGGCCGGCTTCGATGATTTGGCTAAAAGGGTAACGCTATCCCGGGCCGGACAGAAAGGATGAGTTCCCGGAATCGGTTCTGGATGCGTTCCAGCGCCGCCTGGTTGTCCGCCTCGAAGCGAAGCACCAGCACCGGGGTGGTGTTGGAAGCGCGAACCAGTCCGAAGCCGTCGGAAAAATCCGCGCGCAGTCCGTCGATGGTGGTGAGCTTGGCGTCCGGAAAACGGGCGCGCTGGACCAGTTCCTTGATGACCGTGAAATGTTCGCCTTCGGCGAACTTGAGATTCAGTTCCGGCGTGTTCACCGTGTTCGGCAGCGAAGCGAAAATCTCCTGCGTCGGGCGCGGGTCGCGCGACAGCAGCTCCAGCAGCCGCGCGGCGGTATAGAGGCCGTCGTCGAAGCCGTACCAGCGTTCCTTGAAAAAGATGTGCCCGCTCATTTCGCCCGCCAGTAGCGCGCCGGATTCCCTGAGCTTGGCTTTGATGAACGAGTGCCCGGTTTTCCACATGGTGGCCTTGCCGCCGGCCTTGCGGATTTCGGCGTCGAGCGTACGCGAACATTTGACGTCGTAGATGATCTCGCCGCCCGGTTGCCGCGACAGCACGTCGCGCGCGTACAGAATCATCTGGCGGTCGGCCCAGATCACGTGCCCGTCCGGTGCGATGACGCCGAGGCGGTCGCCATCGCCATCGAAGGCCAGGCCCACGTCGTAGCCGCCCTGTTTGATTTCGGTGATCAGGTCCTCGAGATTTTCCGGCTTGCTCGGATCGGGGTGATGATTGGGGAAAGTGCCGTCAATTTTGCAGAAGAGTTCGGTCACCTGGCATCCGAGTCGCTTGAGCAGTTGCGGCGCGAGTTCACCGGCCACGCCGTTGCCGCAATCGACCGCCACGCGCATCGGACGTGCCAGCTTCACATCGCTCGTGACACGGTCGAGATATGCCGCGCGTACGTCTGACGATGAGATGCTTCCCTGGCCCGATACCAGATCGTTTTTGAGTATGCGTTCATGCAGCTTCTGGATCAGTTCACCCGAGAGAGTGATGCCGCCGATGACCATCTTGAGGCCATTGTAATCGGGAGGATTGTGGCTGCCGGTGACGGCCACGCCAGAGCCGGCACCGAGGTGCTGGATCGCGAAATACACCACTGGCGTCGGCGCCATGCCGATATCCACCACGTCGCAGCCGCTGCGTGCGATGCCGCGTGCCAGCGCCGCCGACAGTTCCGGTCCCGAAAGGCGCCCGTCACGCCCGATGACGAAGCGGTTCTGTTTGCTTGCCAGCGCCTCGCTGCCCAGGGCCTGGCCGATGCGCTCGACGATTTCCGGCGTGAGTGTCTTGCCGACGATGCCGCGGATGTCGTAGGCCTTGAAGATTTCGCGTGGAAGCGGGGCGGTCGCCGCGCTGGTAGCGGTGTCGGATTTCGGCATGGTGGTCTGATGTCAGCTCGGATTTATCGAACGCCAGTTTAACTGATCCCGGCGGTACAGGCGAGACGCGGCGGGACCGGTACGCCACTGCCGCGCGCAGTGTCAGCTGACGATGACGCGTTTCTTTTCGGGGGCTCCGGTGGCCGGGTCGTAGACTTTGGTGATATTGCGGCCGGCTTCCTTGGCCTGCAGCAGAGCCTGGTCGGCGCGCCACAGCACATCGTCCGGCTTGGTGTCCTTGTCGTACATCGTGCTCAGACCGCCGGTCCAGCGAAGCGGGTGTATCACGCCTTTGGTCAACGGGATTTCGCGCGGGAGATGCCGGCGCAGACGCTCGACGAGTGCAGTGGCCTTGGCGAGAGGGGCGTAGGCGTAGATGATGCAGAATTCGTCGCCGCCGAGACGCACCAGTACGTCGGTCTGGCGCACCACCTTGCGCAGTGCGTTGGCAAATCCGACGATGAGCGCATCGCCCGCGTCATGGCCATGGACGTCATTGACCTTCTTGAAATAATCCATGTCGATCATCAGCACAGACGAGGGACCATTGGCCTTGGATGCCTCGAACAATTCCTTGAGCCGTACCTCGAAGTGCCGGCGATTACCGAGCTGCGAAAGGTGATCCATCAGACCCATGTCCTTCAGCTTCTGTTTCTCCTCGACCAGCCTTTGCCCGCGATCGCGGAGGTAATCGAATATTTCCGCGAACTCATGCAGCGCCATCGGATAGTCCACGCGTACGCTGCCCTCACGCAGGTCGCGGAACATGCGGATCAGCGAACGGATGTCGTGTCGAACGGCCCCGGCGGTTTGGAAGTAAAGACGAAGCAGCACGACGACGATCACAAGCAGGGTAAGCGCGATGAAAGCAAAATAGAGCACCCGGTTTCCGGAGAGAATCGCGGAAGGAACTTCGCCGGACTGGAACATCAGCGTCCAGCGACTGTCGCCCAGGGCGCTGGTGACGGCGGCGGTATTGGCGGATGCGGCCTCGCCGACAGCCAGCACCGTTTGTGAAGGATTTCCCGCGACCGGCTGTTGCAGTTCCATGTACCCGCCCGGCGGCAGTGCCAGTTCGATGGCGGACTGCAGCGGCGCGCGCGCGAAGTTCGCGAGAAGATAGCCGGCCGGCTGCTGGTTCTCATCCCGTATTGCCACGGCCATATCGTAGTGCTCGGAGGGAGTGCCGATCGCGTGAAATTCCGGCGCGCCAGGCGTATTGGCCATGGAGACGCGCCGGATAAAGTCGACACAGGCGGGATCCAGCGTTTCAGTGAAGGGCGTCTTTCCGGCGCTGTTTCGCGGCAACAGCCGGACCGCCACGGCGCCCGGCAGCATGGATCTTATTTCATCTTCTTTTCGTTGCCGTTCCGCCGGGTTGCCGCGCTGCAACACGCTCAGCATGCCCGGCTGCCCCGCGAACTTTTCCAAGCTCTGGCGCTGTTGCGTGAGCAGTTCGGTGATGCGATTTGACGCCGCGCGCGCGGTGTGAGACGCGCTTTCCTGATAGGAGGACAGCTGCATGTCGCGCATCGCCAGGAAGCCGGCGTAACCGGCCGCGGCAAAACACAGGAGCAGGATCAGGATGACCTGAAAATGAACGCGTGTCAGCGACTTGGCCATGTGGGCGGCAGATCTCTTGGCGTGGCGGTTTTCCGTCCGTTAAAAGACATATTCCTTAACTTAAAGATAGGAGAGTCTGGCGCGGCTGGCCAGTATCGGATCACCTCTTCCGACCCGTGGCGAAATATTTCGGATACGCGATGAAACAGGAGGCTATTTTCGCCCGGAGTGACCGAATCCACCCGCGCCGCGCCGGCTTTCCTCGAAATCTTCCACGACCTGAAATTCAGTCTGCACCACTGGAACGAACACCATCTGGGCAATGCGGTCGCCGGGCTCGATGGTGAACGGCTCGCGACCGCGATTCCACACCGAAATGAAAATCTGGCCCTGGTAATCCGAGTCGATGAGACCCACGAGGTTGCCGAGCACAATGCCGTGCTTGTGACCGAGGCCGGAGCGCGGCAGCAGTACCGCGGCGAGATCGTTGTCGCTGATATGAATGGCGATTCCCGAAGGCACAAGATGCGTCTCGCCGGGCGCGATGTGCAGATGCTCGTCCACACAGGCGTACAGATCCATCCCCGCGGAACCGTGCGTGGCGTAGTGCGGCATCGGGAATTCGGCACCGATACGCTTGTCGAGGATTTTGACTTCCACTTTTTGCATTACTTATGGTCTCCGTAACCGGTGCACTTTGGTATCGTTTTTGGCGTGATACCTGGCGGCAATATGGTGGATGAGGGTGCGGGCGAGCCTGGTCTTGGGCTGGGTGAGAAGTTCGGTCGCGCCCTCGCGCTCGACCAGCAGCAGGCTGTTTTCGTCCGCCGCAAACCCGATGTCCGCGCCGACGCGGTTGGCGGCGACAAGGTCGAGTTTCTTGCTTTCCAGCTTGGCGCGCGCGTTTTGCTCGAGATTTTCCGTCTCGGCGGCGAAGCCGACCATAAACGGCGCGGGCCGGAGCGCCGCCACGCTGGCGAGAATATCGGGGTTGCGTTCCAGTTCGATTGTCATTGTTTCATCCATTTTCTTTATCTTCCGATCCGCGGCCCTTACCGGGCGGTAGTCGGCAACGGCAGCGACACCGATGAAGATGTCTGCCTCCGCGGCATGCTGGTGTACCGTGTCATACATTTCCTGCGCGCTCTCCACGCGCAGCGTGCGCACGCGTTCGGGGTCCGCGAGCGACGTGGGGCCGGAAACCAGAATGACCCTGGCGCCCGACTCTGCCGCGGCCTGCGCCACGGCGTACCCCATTTTGCCCGAGCTGCGGTTGGTCAGGCCGCGCACCGGATCGATGGCCTCCCAGGTGGGTCCCGCGGTGACGAGGACGGTCAGGCCGTCGAGTTCGCCGGTGGCGAAGAGTTGCGAGGCAAGAGTCACCAACTCGACGGGTTCCAGCATGCGGCCGGGGCCGACTTCGCCGCAGGCCTGCGATCCATCCCCCGGACCGAAAATCCGGATAGCGTTTTTTTTGATTGTCGCCAGGTTCGATTGGGTGGCGGCGTTGTTCCACATCTGCTGGTTCATCGCGGGGGCCACCGCGACCGGCGCCTCGGTCGCGAGACATACCGCGCTCAGCAGATCGTCGGCGCGTCCCTGCGCCAGCCGCGCCAGGAAATTGGCGCTC
>DATICK010000194.1:0-7088 GCA_035456865.1 Sulfuricaulis sp. | reverse complement strand
AAACCGGCACCGAAACCGAAACCGGCACCGGCAGCAGCACCAGTACTGGCGGCGGCACCGCCACCGGTGGCAGCGTCTCCCCCGAAAACCGCCGAAGTCTCCAGGCCGGCAGCACCCGAGGCGAAACAGCACGGGGGTTTGGCGCTGATTCTGAAGACCGGACGCTTCGACATGTCGGACCGATCACAAGTAATCGGTGGATTGCAGAGCGAATTCGACAGCAAGGCTAGCGGCGTTCTGGGAGTCGAATTGGAGTGGCGCGACCGGAGCGGCTTTGCATTGGGCGGCGAGTTGTATCGATTCACCAACAAGATAACCGTGGTGGGAACAAGCCTGGAGGGAGAGATGGAGGCCGTCGCCTTCCTGGTCAATGCCAAGAAATATTTTGAAATAACCGACCTCTTGTATCCTTATGTTGGCGCCGGTCTCGGTGCCGCCACCAGCAGTTTTTCGGGCGACTTGACGGGAAGCGCTTCCGGCCCCGCATATCAGGCGATGGCGGGCATCGAGTTTCGCTCGAGGAATATCGGACTGTATACGGAATTGAAGTATCTATCCTCGAGCACGGAAGATTCGGCGGGAGCCAAAATCAAGATTGGCGGGAACGGCAAGAACCTCGGTCTTGGCGTCAGTTTTGGTTTTTAACGGCGCTGGCCCGCCGAAGGCGCGCGCCCCGCAAGTTCAAGCGTAAACAGGTTTCCCAGCGCCTCACGCAGTTCGCGACCGCTGACGGGCTGGCCGGTGGCGGGAGTCTGCCAGACGGCGCAGCTCAGGCGCGACACCTGCGGCTGGCGCGCCGACTGGAGTTCAAGCACCCGCGCCTGTATCTGCAAACCTTCCTGGGTTTCGCTCTCTGTTCCGGTTCGGGCAATGACAAATTCATCCGCGGTGATGGTCTGGGGCGCGTTCTTCGGTTCGCGTAATTCAAACTTGCAATGCGGGTGATAGCGGCTCACCTGCGGCCATGGCAGCCACTGTCCTCCCTGCAGGTAAATCGCCGCGGCAAAGGCCGGGACCGTCACGGACTGGTGCAGCACCAGGCGCGAGCCGAGAGGAATGACGAAGTAAGGAGAATTTTCGTCTGACTCGCCGCGGTTCTGGCACGAGGAGAACAGCAACGGCAGCGTCAGCAGCAGGCGTTTCAGGTTCATCGCGGTAATCCGGTCCACGGGCGGGTGATGATGCCAGATTGGATGCGTGGCGTCGCGCTGCGCTACGTGGCAACTTACGGTACTTGTCCGGATGAAATGGCTAAGGCTTGCGCGGGCCCAATTGCAGCGTGAATATCTTGCCCAAGACCTTGCGTATTTCCCCGATTGAAACATGCTGGCCTTCGGAGGGATATGCCGATTGTCCGCAGCTCAGAAGGTATACGTCGGGCTGCTTGGCGGAGCGCAGCATGAGCCGCGTCCTGTAGGTCTGCAGGCTGGCACCGCCGTGGTCCATCCCAACGTTGAGCCCGATACCGGCCGACATTTGCGCGAGCTGAAGACTGTCGAGCGCGACGCTGTCACTGGTTTCCTGCACCACCTTGATGATTTCGAAATCGTCGGGCTGCACGGTTTGCCCCGTGTCCCGGCGATGAAACAGTTCGAATTTGCAGTGCGGATAATACTGGTTGGTCCGGCCCCCCGGCACGACCTCGCCGCCCTGCAAATACACCGCCACCTGCTCGGCCGGAATGGTAACGGTGCGTGTGAGCGTCAGCGTCGAGCCGGTGGGAATGAGATAATACGGCGAGTTTTCGTTGCCTTCGTAGTCCGCTGTCTGGCATGCGGCAAGGAAGGCAACCACGGACAGGAGAATAAGCTGTCGCATATCTACCTCCTTCTCCTTCACGGGGTGTCGCGGTCCCCTCATATGATATGCCTAAATTCTTTACCCTGACAGCCGGGCCCGCCGTCAATAAAACGCCTTCTCGCCGGCGGGGCGAACGCGAAAACGTTTGTACACCCACTGATACTGCTCCGGCGTGGCGCGCACGCATTTTTCCACCATGGCGTTGACCGAGGCCGCGGAAGATTCGATGCTGCCATGATTGATGTCCGACGGCGCGGGGAGAAAATGCATATGATAACCGCGGCCGCGCGGCAGGCGCTCGGCGTAGGCGAATATCACGGGCGCGCCGGTTTTGAGGGCGAGGCGTGACAGCAACACCATGGTGCTCGCCGGAATACCGAAGAAGGGCGCGAACACGCTGCCGCTGCGCGAAGACGGCACCTGATCCGGCAGGATCCCGACCATCTCGCCGCGCTCGAGCGTCTTGTACAGTGCGCGGATGCCGGTGTTGTCGGCGGGCACGAGGCGCGCGCTGAAGCGTTCGCGGGTAACGCGCATCAGTTTCCCCAGCTGCGAAATGGACGGTGCGCGGTACAGGCTGGTCATGGGGTGATGAAGCGAAGCCCAGAGTCCGACCATCTCCCACGCACCCAGGTGCGGAGCCGCGAGCAGCAGCCCCCGGCTGCGGTGTATGGCTTTTTCCAGCGTGTCTTTCCCGCTGACTCGCCGCACCAGCCGGCGGATTTTTTTTTCATTGCTGGTCCAAAGCACGCCGATCTCGGTGACGGACTTGCCCGACTCGATCATGTTGCGTCGCAATAACCGCCGACGCGCCTCTCGACTCATTTCGGGAAAACACAATTCAATATTGATTTCGGCGGTGCGCCGGCGCTTGTTGGGGATGACCAGAAATAACCAGCCTAAAACGGCACCCAGCGCATGCGCCACCGGCAGAGGAAGCGCGGCAAACAGATAAAACGCGAGCTTGAGAAAAAAAACACGCATCAGGAGCCGGGCATGATCTCGCGGAAACTGCGGATACCCCGGAATTCGCCTACGTCCTTTTCCGGCAGTTTCGAGTCAGGTCGGTACACGGCCAGCAGATGGCCGATGCCGTGGGCACGCGCCGAACGCAGCACCGGCAGGCTGTCGTCGATGAGAAGCGCGGATTCCTTGTTGAATGGCTGGATTTTCTGCATCTTGTCCCAGAAGTCCGCATGCTCTTTCGGCAGCCCGAGATCGTGCGAGCACACCACGGCGTCGAAATGCCCGCCGAGCGCGGTGCGCCGGAACTTGATGGCCAACGTCTTGCCGTGGGCGTTGGTGACCAGCACGATGCGTTTCCGGAGTGCCTTCACCGCTTCGAGAAAATCCAGCACGTGCGGATGCACGGCGATCAGATGATCGACCTCTTCCTTGAGTTGCGGAATGTCGAGCCGTAGCTCGCGGCTCCAGTAGTCCACGCAATACCAGTCGAGCGTGCCTTCGGCGCGTTTGTACCGTCCCAGCACCTCGGCTTTGGCTTCCTCGGCGGGAAGCGCGTGCGCCTCGGCGTAACGGCGCGGGACGTGTTCGAGCCAGAAGTGGTTGTCGTAGTGCAGGTCGAGCAGCGTGCCGTCGAGGTCGAGCAGCAGGGTATCGAGATTATTCCAGGCGACCATGGAAGTGGACAGCGGGAAGGCGAGCGGTATCAGCGGCCGTGCAGCCAAGCGTCGGCCGTCGCCGTGTCTTCGAAATGTTTTATCTCGGCGTCGGTAAACGCTGACGGTAGCCAGCCGAGCCAGGTTGCCCACAGTTTGCCCGTGACCACGGCGATACGGCGGAAATCGTGGGCGTGAGCGCGGGTGAAGCGGATGTCTTCCCACATGACATCCACGGTGTAACCCGACATCTTGGTCAGGTTGAGCAGCAGTTTGATTTTGGGCCCCTCCCGCAATTCACTGTTGACGGCTGCCTCGAATTCGCGGAAATCCGCGAGCGAAAGCTCGGCATAGACCGACACCTTGAGCAGGTCCTTTTCTTCCTCAATGACGATCATGTAGGCAGGTCTCGCGACGTGAAATTTCGTTCGGCACAAGCATATACCCGATTCCCCAAGGATGAAATTCCCATATTTTGTTCCCGGAACAAAAAGGATTAATCTTGACTAACTCAATCCCGCCACCCGTCATGAACCGGAAGCCCGTTATTACCGACACCGAAACCATCGCCCGCACGCGTCTGTTCCGCGTCGAGCGGGTCGGGTTGCGTTTCGCCAACGGGCGCGAGGTGAGCTACGAGCGTCTGCGCAGTTCCCCGGCCGGCGCGGTGATGGTGGTGCCGATGCTGGATGACACCACGGTGCTGCTGATCCGTGAATACGCCGCCGGGGTGGAACGCTATGAGCTGGCGCTGCCCAAGGGACGCATCGAGGACGGCGAATCAATTGTCGCGGCCGCCAATCGCGAAATCATGGAGGAGATCGGCTACGGAGCGCGGCGCTTGACCCATCTCAAGTCGGTGACGCTCGCACCCGGCTATTTCAGCCACGCCACCCATCTGGTGCTGGCACAGGATCTTTATCCCGAGCGGCTCGAAGGCGACGAGCCGGAGGCGATCGAAGTCGTGCCCTGGTCGCTTGACCGCCTGACCGAGCTCTGCGCGCGGGAGGAATGCACCGAGGCGCGCTCCATCGCCGGGCTGTTTCTGGTGCGCGATCAGCTGGCGGGAAGGGGCTGAGCGCGCATGACGGATTTCAATCCTTGTGATCATCTGGAGGCGGTGCGCGAGATCGCGCACGCCGCGGGCCGGCGCATCCTCGACGTGTACGAGCGCGAGTTCCAGGTCGAACACAAGGAAGATCGTTCGCCGCTGACCGAGGCCGACCGCGCCGCGCACGAGATTATTACTTCACAGCTCGAGGCGCTGACGCCCGACATCCCGGTGCTGTCGGAGGAATCGGCCAAGGTGGATTACGCCGAACGCGCCAGCTGGAAGCGCTTCTGGCTCGTGGACCCGCTCGACGGCACCAAGGAATTCATCAATCGCAACGGCGAATTCACTGTCAACATTGCCCTGATCGACGGGAATCGGCCGGTGCTGGGCGTGGTGTACGTGCCGGTGCCGGCGCTCACCTATTACGCCTGCGCCGGACAGGGGGCGTACAAGCAGAAAGGCGAGTGCGCGATTCAACCCACTCGCGTGCGCCGTTTTGACGGCGGTAAACCGATCGTGGTGGCGAGCCGTTCGCATGCCGGCCCGGAAACAGAGGCGTTTCTCAGGAACCTCGGCGAACACGACGTGGTCAGCATGGGCAGCGCGCTCAAGCTGTGTCTGGTCGCGGAAGGCGCGGCCGACGTGTATCCGCGTCTCGGTCCGACGATGGAGTGGGACACGGCGGCGGCACAGTGCGTGGTCGAATCCGCCGGCGGTCGCGTGACCGATCTCCATCGCCAGCCGCTGGTCTACAACAAACCTTCGCTGCTGAATCCGTGGTTCCTGGTGAGCGCCGCCGGCGACTACGACTGGTATCGGCACCTTCCCGCCGCGTGAACGCCGCGCCCGCCGCGCAAGACACGCTTTATCTCTGTATTGACCAAGGCGGACATGCGAGCCGCGCGCTGGTATTCGACGGCCGTGGTGTGTTGCACGCCAGTTCGTTACGCGAAGTCGGCGTCCGCGCACCGACGCCGGATCGGGTGGAGCAGGATCCGGAAGAATTGGTCGCTTCGTTGCAAGCGGTGATCGCGGAAGCGGTTGTGGCTCTCGGCAGTCGTGCCGATCAAATCGTCAGCGCCGGTATCGCCACCCAGCGATCGAGCATCGTCTGCTGGGACCGGTGCACGGGCGCGGCGCTGTCGCCCGTCGTCAGCTGGCAGGACCGGCGCGCGCACGCATGGCTTGGCCGGTTTTCAGCGCACGCCAGCGAAGTCCACCGGCGCACAGGCCTGATTCTCTCGGCGCATTACGGCGCATCCAAGTTGCGCTGGTGCCTCGATCATCTGCCGGCGGTCACGGCGGCCCGGCGCGAAGGACGCCTCGCCATGGGACCGCTCGCCAGTTTTCTGCTGTTCCGGTTGCTCGAGGAAAAGCCGCTGCTGACCGATCCCGCCAACGCCTCGCGCTCGCTGCTGTGGAATATCCGTACCATGGATTGGGATCCGTGGCTCCTCGAGCGCTTCGGCGTGCCCCAAGAGCCGTTGCCGCGTTGCGTGCCCACGCATCATCCCTTCGGCACTCTGCACTTGAAAGAACGCCGCATCCCTTTGACCGTTGCCACGGGCGATCAGTCAGCGGCGCTGTTTTCGCTCGGTGCTCCACAACCGGAGGCTGCTTATATCAACATCGGTACCGGGGCATTCATCCAGCGCGCGGTCCACCAGGCGCCGGAGACCGACGGTCTGCTCACCGGCATGGTTTACCGTGACACGGACCGGACAGTATTCGTGCTGGAAGGCACCGTCAACGGTGCTGCTGCGGCGCTTCGATGGGCGGAAGGTGAATGGGGTCTGGAAAACATCGAAGCGCGCTTTCCGGAGTGGCTGGCATGCGAAGGCGATATTCCGCTCTTTCTCAATGGCGTTGGCGGCCTGGGCGCGCCGTACTGGGTGGCGGAATTCGACTCGCGCCTGGTCGGTGACGGCGAGCCGTGGCAAAAGGCGGTCGCGTTGGTCGAGTCCATTGTATTTTTGCTTCAGACAAATTTGGAGCTCATGCAAAAGTTCCCGCCGGCCCCGGCGCGTCTTGTTGTGAGCGGCGGACTGGCGCGCTACGACGGTTTGTGTCAGCGGCTGTCGGATTTAAGCGGCTTGGTGCTGTATCGGCCGGCGGAGCATGAAGCCACCGCGCGTGGAACGGCGTATCTGCTGGCGGGATTTCCCGATGATTGGCCGGAGGAAAAACCGGTCACGCCGTTCGTACCGAAAAAAAATACCGGACTCAGGCAACGCTATCAGCGCTGGCGCGTGGAGATGCAGCGCGCACTGTAGAAACGTCGTCGTCAGAAGCGACAGGTCTCAATATTTTCTCCTCAGGGCCGTTCGAAGCTGAGCGAAGCCCAGATGCTTTCCCATTGTGCTTCACTGCCGCGTGGCGCCGGGATCATGTGCACGGCGGTCACGAGCCAGGTGCCGCGGCGCTTGATGTCGAAGATCACGTGCCCGTCCGGGTCGGTGCGCGCCTTGAGCTTATCGAGCGGCGCGGCCTTGTTGAAGGCGACCACCAGCGCGCCGGCAAGCGGCCGGTTTTCATACAGCAGACGGAAGGGAACCGGTCCGTTGCCGGCATAGGGACTTTTTTCCGCGATCAACTCGATGCGGAAGCCGAGCACC
>DATICK010000193.1:0-2293 GCA_035456865.1 Sulfuricaulis sp. | reverse complement strand
TACGCACGCTGCAAATCGCGTATGCGCGCCGCATGCAGGACGAAGAACGGTTGGCGTGGCAGAGTCCGGACCTCCTTACATGGAATACCTGGCTTGAACGTTACTGGGACGAGTTCACGGCGCCGTCGTCGGCAAAAGAGCCGTCGGTTACCCGCACCTTGCTCAGTCCGGTTCAGGAGGCCATGCTTTGGGAATCGATCATCGGTGACTCAAGTTTCGGGGACGGGCTCTTACAGACATCTGCCATGGCGCAGACGGTCCAGGATGCATGGCGGCTTAGCTGGGAGTGGACCATTCCGTTGCCGTTGCCGGACACCGGGCCCAACGAGGACGTGCGGGCTTTTGCAATTTGGTCGCATGACTTTGATGAACGGTGCCGCGCCCAGGGTTGGCAGGATCGCGCCCGTCTGGCGGATGCAATCGTTGAGGCTTTAGCGAGCGGGCGTCTGAACGCCCCGAAGCGACTGCTGCTTTTCGGATTCGAAGAGCATACTCCCCAACAGGAGCGGTTGTTCGAAACCCTGCGTCGCGCTGGCACGGTGGTGGAGCCGATCGATGCATACCCCATGCCGAATACCGTCGCTCGCTACGAGCTTGCTGGTCCGCTGGAGGAAATTGCCGCCGCCGCTCATTGGGCGCGGGAGCGGCTGGAGGCCGGGGCGTCCCGCATCGGGGTTATCGTACCGGATCTCGGCGCGATGCGCCCGCAGGTGGTCAGAATTTTCGATGACACGTTCGTGCCGGGGGCCGTGCTGCCAGGTTCCGCGAACGCCACCCGTCCCTACAATCTTTCCCTGGGCCAGGCGCTTTCGCAATATCCGATCGTGCACACGGCGCTTCAAATCCTTGAGCTCGGCAAAGGTGAGTTGGCCTGCGAGGAGACCGGGAGCTTGTTGCGGTCTCCGTTTCTGGGCGGCGCAACCGAAGAGGGGCCGCAGCGCGCACTCCTCGATGTGGCGTGTCGCCGAGCTGAACCCCTCGTGCGAATCAATGGTTTGCTGCGCCTTGCTCAGGATCAGGATAGGGCGGGAGGCTGGCGCGCACACAGCGCGCCGATGCTCGCGGCGCGGCTCAAGAACTGGCGCGCGCTCCTCGATTCCTTTCCGAAAAAACAGCTTCCAAGCGCCTGGGCCGAGGGCTTTGCCCGCGGGCTCCTGACGCTTGGGTGGCCCGGCGATCGCCCGCTCGATAGCGACGAATATCAAACCGTGGAGGCGTGGCGCGAGCTGCTTTCCGCGCTCTCGACTCTTGATGAAGTCACGAATCGGATAAGTTACGCCGAGGCGTTCTCGACACTCGTGCACATGGCCGGTGAGCGCATATTCCAGCCGAAAACGCCGGAGGTTCCGGTTCAGGTAATGGGATTGTTCGAAGCCGCGGGTCTCGAGTTCGACGGCTTGTGGATCACCGGGCTGCATGATGGGGCCTGGCCCGACAAGCCGCGCCCGAATCCCTTCCTTCCCATCGAGCTGCAGCGCCGATACAACCTGCCGCACTCCTCGGCGGCCCGCGAACTTGAGTTCGCCCGTCGTCTGACGGGATGGCTCCTTGCGAGCGCCCCGGAAGTCATTGTCAGCCACGCACGGCGCAGCGGCGATGAGAACCTGCGACCCAGCCCGCTCATAGCTCATTTGCCGGCCAGGGAACCCGAAACGCCATGTGTCATTGGCGCGTTGCATCAGCTGGTTCATGAATCGCGCCCGCTACTGGAGCAGATATCGGATGAGCGCGCCGCGTCGTTGGCAGCCGGAACCGAGGCGCGTCTCGGAACTGGCGTTTTCAAGGATCAGGCGGCCTGTCCATTCCGCGCGTTCGCGCACGCGCGTCTCGGGGCGCGCGCACTCGATGAGCCGGAGCCCGGGCTCGACGCCATTGATCGCGGCAATCTCCTGCACGGTGTCATGAAAGCGCTTTGGCTCAATCTTAAATCCCACGCGAACCTGTGTGCTTTTCCGGAAGAAGCGGTGCGCCTCGCGGTCCGCGAGGCCGTGGCCGGCGCCATAGCGGAGATGGCCCGTGAACGACCGCAGACGTTCACGACGCGCTTCGTCGCGCTCGAACAGGCGCGGCTCGAGCAACTGGTGCTCGGCTGGCTCGAAATCGAGAAGCAGCGCGCGCCATTTACCGTGGTGTTTCCCGAAAAGGAGCAGATGGCCAGTTATGGCGGACTGGCGATCCGGATCGTGCCGGACCGTGTTGACGAGCTCGAAGGCGGCGCGCGCGTTGTAATCGATTACAAAACCGGGACCCCGAAAATCAATCAATGGTTCGGCGATCGTCCGGATGAGCCGCA
>DATICK010000192.1:0-9600 GCA_035456865.1 Sulfuricaulis sp. | reverse complement strand
GCACGTTCGATGTAGGGCGGGAGCGGAACATGACCGATGCGCTCAAGAATCTCCGTCGCCGGAACATCCGTTTCGAATATCAGATGGTGAAATTCACCCTCGCGATGTTGCACGGTCATGGTAACATTCCCATCCAATATTAGTTTCTGTCCCGGCTTCGGCGGCTTGCTCGCGCGCAGCTGGGCAAGCACACGATGAGTATCCAGAATACGCTCCACCAGCACTTCGACGCGCCCGCCACTGTCCTTGTGTCCGAACAGACGTGCGGGAATCACGCGCGTGTCGTTGAACACCAGCAGATCACCCGCCCGCAGCAGCGCGGGCAGATCGGTAAAACGCAGATCGCGCCGGGCGCCGTCCGCGCCATCGAGAGCCAGCAGGCGACTGGCGGTGCGCGACGCTGCCGGGATTTGTGCGATCAGATCGTGGGGAAGGGAATAATGAAAATCGGATTTCCGCATGTACTTTTACCAAGTCCCGCGCACGCAGCGCGGATATGCCTTAACCGTCCTTAAGCGGACGGCATACTATACTATGTAGCCAGAACCAGTCTCGGAACAAACGAAAGGAACCATGCCCGGCACCCGTTACACACTTGAAGTTCAACCCATCCTTCCGGAACGGCTGAAACGCCTGCAGGAAGTGGCCAATGACCTGCTTTACAGCTGGGACCGGGAAGTGCGCGGCCTGTTCTTCCGTCTCGACCGCGAACTGTGGGAGTCCTGCTGTCACAACCCCAAGGTATTCCTGCGGCGCTTGTCGCAGAAACGGCTGAACGATGCCGCCGAGGACCGCGTGTTCATGGAGGACTACAACCGCGTCCTGTCGGGCTTCGACACATACAATCAGGAGCGTGCCCGCTCCGATATCCTCCAGTATCTCGATCCGAACGAGGATCTGGTCGCCTATTTCTGCGCCGAATTCGGCTTCCATGAAAGCTTCCAGATTTATTCCGGCGGTCTCGGCATCCTCGCCGGCGACCATTGCAAGGCAGCCAGCGACCTGAATATTCCGTTTGTTGCGGTCGGCATGCTTTATCGGCAAGGCTATTTCACCCAGACCATCGACACCCACGGCAACCAGGTGGCGCATTACTCGCCCACGCACTTCGGCGACCTGCCCATCGTTCCGGCAATCGACACCGACGGCAAGGAAATCCACGTGCAGGTCGACATGCCCGGCCGACGCGTCATGCTCAAAGTCTGGAAGGCCAAGGCCGGTCATATCACGCTCTACCTGCTCGACAGCGATCTGCCGGAAAACGCCGAGGTCGACCGGCGCATCACCTATCAGCTTTACGGCGGCGACATCAACACGCGCATACAGCAGGAAATCGTGCTTGGCATCGGCGGCGTGCGCGCGCTCGGCGCGGTCGGACTCAAACCGACGGTATGGCACATCAACGAAGGTCACGCCGCATTCCAGATTCTCGAGCGCTGCCGCGAAGCCGTCGCCCAAGGTCTGGATTTCGACAGCGCCGTGGAACTGGTCGCAGCCAATACCGTTTTCACCACCCATACGCCCGTTCCGGCCGGTCATGACATCTTCGATTACACGCTGATGGAAAGATATTTTGGTCATCAGGTGAAAGCGCTGGGTCTGGACATGGAAAAACTGTTTTCTCTCGGTTCCAGCCCGGACAGTCAGGGCGGTTTCAATATGACGGCGCTGGCCCTGCGCGGCTCGCGCTTTCGCAACGGTGTTTCGCGCATTCATGGCAACGTGGCCTCGCATATGGACGCCTACATCTGGCCCCAGATTCCCCCGGAGGAAAACCCGGTCGGTTGCATCACCAACGGCGTGCACGTGCCGACGTTCCTGGCGCGCGAATGGGCAAACCTCTTCGACATGCGCTTCGGCAGCGGCTGGCGCAACGAATTGCTCAACGATGAATTCTGGAAGCACATTGACGACATTCCCGACCACAGCTTCTGGAGTCTGCGCCAGTCGTTGAAGTCGGAAATGCTCTCGGAAGTAAAGCGCCGGGTGGTCCTGCAGCACCGGCGCCACGGCACGAGCGAGGCGCTGATCGAACGCTACACACAATACCTCATGCCACAGGACGCCGACATTCTCACGCTGGGTTTTGCGCGTCGCTTCGCCACCTACAAGCGCGCCACGCTGCTTTTCTCCGACCCGGTACGCCTGGCGCGTCTGTTCAACGATCCCAAACGCCGCGTGCTGCTGATCTTCGCCGGCAAGGCGCATCCACACGACCTGCCGGCACAGCATTTGATACAGGTTATTCACGAGTACTCGCGCCGTCCGGAATTCGAGGGAAAAATCATCCTGCTCGAGGGATACGATCTGGCACTGGCGCGCAAGCTTGTCACCAGCGTTGACGTGTGGCTGAACACGCCGGAATATCCTATGGAGGCAAGCGGCACCTCGGGAGAGAAGGCCGGCATCAACGGCGTCATCAACCTGAGCGTGCTCGATGGCTGGTGGGGCGAAGGTTATAACGGCGATAACGGCTGGGCGATCACGCCGCACGGACCGCAGTATGACAGCGTCTATCGCGACCGCGAGGAAGGCCAGGAATTGCTCGATATCCTTGAAAAGCAGGTGATTCCGCTTTACTACGCACGCAACGGCCACGGTTATTCGGACGGGTGGGTGCGGAAATCGAAAAATTCCATGAAGTCGCTGATCCCGCGTTTCAATTCCCAGCGCATGGTCATGGACTACGTGCGAAACTATTACGCGCCCGCGAAACGCCAGCGCCTCATGATGATGGGCAACCAATACGCGCGCGCCAAGGAAGTCGCCACGTGGCGCAAGCGGCTTGATCAGAGCTGGCCGAACATCAGCCTGCGCCGTGTGGACGGCGGTCCGTCTGAAATCCGTTCCGGTCAGGTATTTTCGCTGCGCGTGTCCGCGCGCCTGAACGGCCTGCACCCGGATGACGTCCTCATGGAGTGCCTCGTGGGACACGAATCGGAAAGCGGCGAGTTCATCCGTCTCGACAGCCACATCTTCACGGTGGAATCACACAACGAATCGGGAGAGACGTTGTTCAGGCTGGATCTTTACCCGCGGCTGCCGGGCCTGCAATATTACAAAATCCGGATGTTTCCGTTCCATCCCTCCATGTCCCACCGCTTCGAATCGGGGTACATGATTTGGCTATAAGGAGCGAAGCGTGAGGAGTCAGGAGGGAAAGTAAAGCCTTTCTGCCTCACCCCTGCCTCCCATACAGCCGCGCCATGCGCGCCAACCGCTCCATCAGATCGGGGGGTAATTGCTCCCAGGCAAAACGCCAGTGCCAGTTTCCCTCCGTCGTGCCCGGCGTATTCATGCGATATCCGCGCCCGAGTGCCAACGCGTCCTGCATGGGGATAATCGCCAGTTGGGATACCGACGCGAAGGCGGAGCGGATAAGCGGCCATGGCATGGACTCGTGCGGATAGCCGAGATATTCCACCGTGCGTAATTGCGTTTCCGCCGGCAGATTCTCGAACCACGCCAGTGTCGTGTCATTGTCATGCGTGCCGGTGTAGACCACGCTCGCCACGCAGTGATTGTGCGGCAGATAGGGATTGTCCGCACCGCCGTCGAAAGCGAATTGCAGAATTTTCATGCCCGGCAATTCGAATCGGTCACGCAGCGCGTAGACTTCGGGCGTGATGAGACCGAGATCCTCTGCCGCCAGCGGCAACGCGCTGAAATGCGTTTTCAGGGTTTCAAATAGCGCCACGCCCGGAACCTTCACCCAGCGGCCATGGATCGCGGTGTCTTCCGTCGCCGGAATTTCCCAGCAGGCCTCGAAACCGCGAAAGTGGTCCACGCGTAACAGATCGAAACGCCTGAACTCGGTGGTCAGCCGCGCGATCCACCAGCGGAAACCGTCCGCCTGCATGCGCTCCCAGCGGTACAGCGGATTGCCCCAGCGTTGCCCCTGCTCCGAAAAATAATCCGGCGGCACGCCGGCGACCACGGTCGGCTGGCCTTCGGCATCGAGCATGAAATATTCACGCTGGGTCCAGACATCCACGCTGTCGTGCGCCACAAAAATGGGCATGTCGCCAAACAGCAGCACATGACGTTCGTTGGCATGCGCGCGCAGCGCCTGCCATTGGCGGGCAAACGCAAACTGCTCGAAGCATATCTTCTCGATCTCGTCGATAAAACGCACGCGCGCCTCCGCCAGTGCCTGCGGCTCGCGGTCGCGCAGCGACGCCGGCCATTGATACCAGGCCCGCCCGGAATATTCCCGGCGCAGCACGCGGTAAAGCGCATAATCCTCCAGCCAGTGGGCCTCCGCGTTGATGAAGGCTTCGAAGGCCTGATGGTCGGAAACGGAAGCGCGCTGCGTGAAAATCCGGTGCGCCTGCGCGAGACGCTTGAGACGATAACCCACCGGATTCTCCGAACCGGCGGGTTTGCCGGCATCCAGCCAGCCCCATTCCACCAGACGTTCCAGGTTGATGAGCATGGGGTTGCCGGCGTGCAACGACAATGAACGATAGGGCGAGCCATCGCGGTGCGGCGGCCCGAGCGGCAACATCTGCCACACGCTGAACCCTGCCTGTTCCAGAAAATCCACGAACCGGTGCGCATCGGCTCCGAGATCGCCGTTGCCGATACCACCCGGCAGCGAGGTGGGATGCAGCAACACGCCGGCGCGCCGGCGTTCGAGCACTGCGGGAATCATCCGCTGGTGAGCTGGCCGGGGCGCATGGCGCCGCCGTGCATTGGCGCGCCGCCGCCGTGCGTGAACACCTGCGAGAGATACTCCGGCGGTTCTTCGGCAATCAGCTGATAAAGATTCGTCAGGTGCTGGCGGTAGAGACGCTCAAAATCGGCCACCGTCGCCGCCGGATTGTCGCCGCCGAACCACCAGAACCAGTCCGAACCCTCGCAAACCGCGAGCTGCCGGATCGCGCGATCGAGTTGCGCGGTGTCGAGGCGGCCGGCGGCGGCATCGAAGGCGCGCTTGGCATCGCCCAGCATATCCCAGCCACGGTTTTTGTCCGGCTCGCCGATCCAGGTGGACAGCGTACCGTATACCCATGAACCAGCCGTGAGCGTTTTCAGAGATTTCGCCGGCACGGTTTTGAGGCAATCCGAGAACGTGGTCAATTCGAGTTTCGGATGCTCCGATAGGCGACGATAGAGTGCGTGCAGGAAATAATAGGCGTTCTCCGGATAATGCTCCCAGGCATTTTCGCCATCCATGATGATGGACACTACGTGCTCGGGATGACCGCTGCAACGTTGTGCGATTTCTTCAAGATGGTGCAGGAGATTGCTCACGGCGTCATCGGCATGCCATGTGGCGTAGTTGAAGCCGATCAGATCCGATAATCCGTCGTCGCGGAAAAAACAGTTCAGGCCGCTGTCCGCCACCGAATAAACTTGGTAGAGCCAGGTGTCTTTTGCGCCATCGTTCTCGACGCCGGAATGGGCAAGGCTGTTATGCAGCACGCTTTCGCCGCTCGCGGCCCAGCGAAACCCCGCCTCCGCCAGGAGCTTCAGCGAAGCCGTGCTCACCGCGCCTTCCGATGGCCAGCAACCGGCCGGGACGAAACCAAAATGACGACGGAACGTCTCGATACCTTCGCGGATATGCCAGCGTGCCCGCTCTTCCCCGCCGGGATACTGCTGCAACAAGGGCAGCGGTGCCTTGGGCATGGCATCGTGCGCGCATTTGAAATCGAGCAACAGCGGCAGAATCGGGTGGGCATATGGCGTTACCGAAAGCTCCACCTGCCCGCGCGAGGCCAGATTTGCATAACGGGGAATCACGTTGGACAGCAGCTCGCCGATCACGGTCAGCAGTTCGCGCCGGTCATGCAGTGTGTAACCGGAATTCTTGTCGAGCAGCCGTTTCACGCGCAAATCGCCGCGGCGCACGGTTTCACCGAGCCAGGCAAGGTGATACCACACGAGGAGATCGGTGAGAAACTGGTTGTTCAGGTATCGCATCGCCTCCGGATGCGGCAAAACCCAGGCAGCCATATCGGCGAGGCGGCGGTAGGCGGGAAAACGGCCGATGACGCGCGTTTCGTTGACGCGCAGGCAGGCCTTGATGAGCGTCATGCGCTGCTCGTCCGACACCGGCAACGCCGGGCTTACCAGCGCCGCCAGAAGTGAGTCGCGGATCGGCAGGCTGTTGGTCAGGAATCCATCCACCTGCCGCGCGTAGTCTTCAATCTGTTCGAGCAACAACGGCGCGAAATTGACCACGGCGCGTGCCGCCGGCACGGCCTCGAGATGCGCCGCCATGTCCACGTAATCCTTGATCGTGTGCAGGTAGGTCCACGGCAGATGCGACGTGCCGCTTACCAGATCGCGATACTGCGGCTGGTGCATGTGCCAGCACAGCACCACTTTGAGGCGCGCTTCATCTGACATGATGCAGTTCCTGCCCGAGCATTTCGGCCGTCACCAGCACCACCCCGCGTGGCGTCATGTAAAAGCGCCTGGCGTCATCCTGCGAATTTTCTCCGATGATCGTTCCCTCGGGAATCAAACATCCTCTGTCGATGATCGCATTCTTCAGACGGCAATGGCGATGGATGATGACATCAGGCAGGACCACCGAGTCGGCGATCTCGCAGTAGGAATGCACCTTGACGTTCGAGAACAGCAACGAATGACGCACCTTTGAACCCGAAATGACACATCCTCCCGATACCATCGAATCCACCGCCATGCCCCGGCGGTCGTCGTCATTGAACACGAACTTGGCCGGCGGCAGTTGTTCCTGATAAGTCCAGATCGGCCAGTCGTCATCATAAAGATTGAGTTCGGGCGTAACGTCGACCAACTCGATATTCGCTTCCCAGAAAGCATCCACGGTTCCCACGTCGCGCCAGTAAGGTTGCTTGCCCGTGAGCGGATCGCTGAACGGGTAAGCCATCACGCGATACGATTGGATAATCGAAGGAATGATGTCTTTTCCGAAATCGTGCGCCGAATCGCGCAAGTCGGCGTCGCGGATAAGCTGTTCATACAGGAACTTGGTGTTGAACACATAGATACCCATGGAAGCCAATGCCGTACCGGGGCGGCCCGGCAGTGGCTCCGGATTTTCCGGCTTCTCCTGAAAACCCACGATCCGGTGATGTCCGTCCACTTCCATCACCCCAAACTCGCGCGCGCGTTGAACCGGCACTTCAACGCAGGCGACCGTGGCATCGGCACCGCTTTCGACGTGATGCACGATCATGGTGCCGTAATCCATTTTATAAATGTGATCACCGGCGAGAATCAGGACGTAGCTCGGGTCGTGATTGCGCAGGATGTCGAGATTCTGGTAAACCGCGTCCGCTGTACCGGTGTACCACGAAGTTTCGATGCGCTGCTGCGCCGGCAGCAGCTCGACGAATTCGCCGAGTTCGCCGCGCAGGAATCCCCAGCCTCGCTGGATGTGTTTGATGAGCGAATGCGCCTTGTACTGGGTCAGCACGCCCACGCGCCGGATCCCGGAGTTCATGCAGTTGGAAAGCGGGAAATCCACGATGCGGAACTTGCCGCCAAAAGGAACGGAAGGTTTGGCGCGCCACAAGGTGAGATGCTTCAGGCGCGAACCGCGACCGCCGGCAAGCACCAGGGCCAATGTGTCGCGCGTCAGGCGCGTGATATGACGTGCGGCAGTGTCCCGAATCATGGTTCGCTCCCTTGATTATCTGAGGCAGCCTGAATCAACCAGGAATGCCGCCACATTAACACGTCGCCACGGCTACTGGGACGGCCACCTTGCCGCCTCAATAATCCGTCAATCATAATATTTTTGTTACCGGTCCGGCATGCCTTACATGGCAACCACGGCAGAGGAACATCCGTCGCCCAAACCGCCATTTGAGAAGCATCGTGCCGAATCAATAACCGCGGCGCGCATGACAATTCTGTTGCCGCCGTTACAGAATTTACCATAACGACGCGAATTCAAATACACTAGTGCCGTTCCAACTATTTATGGCTACCTTCTTCAGGGTCATACGGTTATGGTCGCCGGGCATCCAGACCATGTAGGTTAGGGGAAAATAAGTTGGAATGGCACTAGCGGGCGTCACCGATAAAACTGTTATCGAACCAGACAAAACTTGACCAAAATCCTTTTTGTCGCAAGCGAAGCTCATCCGCTGATCAAAACCGGCGGGTTGGGCGATGTCGCCGGCAGCCTGCCGGTCGCCCTGCAATCCTCGCACACCGACGTGCGCCTGCTCCTGCCTGCCTACCACGATGCCGTGGCACGCGCCGGCAGGCTGAAAACCATCACGACCTTGACGGTTCCCGGCCTCGATGCGCCGGTCCGGATTCTGGAAGGCCGGCTTCCCGGCACGGCGTTGATTATCTGGCTTGTCGATTTCCCTCCGGCCTACGACCGGCCCGGCAACCCCTATCTCGACGCGCTTGGCCAACCCTGGCCGGACAACGCCATGCGCTTTATGCTGCTGACGCACGTGGCGGTCACGCTCGCTCTCGGCCGCACCCGGCTCAAATGGCGGCCCGATGTGGTGCATTGTCACGACTGGCAGACGGGCCTGGTGCCCGCGCTGCTGGCACCGGAAAAAAATCGGCCGGCCACGGTTTTCACCATTCACAACCTGGCCTATCAAGGTTTGTTTCCCTATAAAACTTTTACCGCATTGGGTCTTCCCGCTTCGCTCTGGTCGCCCGGCGCCCTGGAATTCCATGACCAGTTGTCGTTCATCAAAGGCGGACTCGCCTTTGCTGACCGTCTGACCACCGTGAGTCCCACGTATGCACACGAAATCCAGACGCCGGAATTCGGAAGCGGTCTGGACGGTCTGCTGCGTCACCGCGCGGAACGGTTGACTGGCATTCTGAACGGCATTAACGGCGAGGAATGGGATCCGGCCCGTGATCCGTTTATCGCCAAACCCTATTCCGCGCGCCGCCTCCAAGACAAGCTGCCCAACAAGCTCGCGCTGCAAAAGAAATTCGGCTTGCCCGGAGAAACGCAGACGAGCTTGATCGGGATGGTGGGAAGACTGGTACAGCAAAAAGGCATTGACCTGATTATCGAGACGCTGCCCGGGCTCATGCACCGGCCGCTGCAACTCGTGATTCTGGGCACGGGCGAGGCCGGCTATGAAGCGGCGTTGCGCGCACAGGTGGCGCGCTACCCCGGACGTCTGTCGGTACATATCGGTTATGACGAACGCCTCGCGCATTTGATCGAGGCCGGGGCGGACATGTTCCTGATGCCATCGCGTTTCGAACCGTGCGGACTGAATCAGCTCTACAGCTTGCGCTACGGGACCATCCCGATCGTGCGGAATGTCGGCGGGCTGGCCGACACCGTAGTGGACGCCACCGAAGAAAACCTCAAGGCCGGAAAAGCCACGGGCGTCGTGCTCGCCGAGGCGCGCGCGGGGGCGCTCCTCGCTGCCGTGGACCGTGCCCTTGTATTGCATCAAAACACCCGCCGCTGGAAACAAATGATGCGCACCGGCATGCGTCACGATTTCACCTGGCACCACAGTGCGGCAGAGTACCTGCGGCTCTATAAACAGATGGCACAGGCGAACCGACAACATCAGGACAATGAGCCCAACAGAAAGGATGCGCATGTCCCTGGGAAAAGAGGAAAACGAGCCGGACCGAAGCCATGATGCCGAGGCGGTA
>DATICK010000191.1:0-3657 GCA_035456865.1 Sulfuricaulis sp. | reverse complement strand
CTTGCTGCAGATGTGCGTGCTCATGTTCTCGATCACGCCGAGCACCGGGATGTCCACCTTCTCGAACATCTTGAGGCCCTTGCGCGCATCCAGCAGCGCGATGTCCTGCGGCGTCGTGACGATGACGGCGCCGGTGACCGGCACCTTCTGTGCCAGCGTCAGTTGCACGTCGCCCGTGCCCGGCGGCAGGTCGACGATCAGATAGTCGATGTCCTTCCAGTTGGTGTCGCGCAGCAGCTGCTCCAGCGCCTGCGTCACCATCGGACCGCGCCAGATCATCGGCGTCTCTTCGTCCACGAGATAGCCGATGGACATGGACTGCAGGTGATAGCTCATGATGGGCTCGAGCGACTTGCCGTCCTTGGATTCGGGCTTCATCTTCGCGCCGAGCATGGTTGGCTGGCTCGGGCCGTAAATATCCGCATCGAGAATGCCGACGGTCGCGCCTTCCGCGGACAGCGCCAGCGCCAGGTTCACGGCCACGGTGGATTTGCCCACGCCGCCCTTGCCGGAGGCCACGGCGATGATGTTTTTCACGCCTTCAATGGGCTTTACGCCCTTCTGCACGCCATGCGCGGCAATGCTGAATGAAACATTGACCGTGGCATCCTTGACGCCGGCAATGGCGGAGACCTTCTCCTTCAGCTTGGAAGCGAGCGTCGCGACATAGCCCTTGGCCGGGTAGCCGAGAACGACATCCACGGTCACCTTGCCGCCGTCGACGGTGATTTTTTTCACCGCCTTGGCCGCGACCATGTCCTGCTCGAGGTAGGGATCGATCACCTCTTTGAGCGCTGTTTCAACTTGCTGCTGGGAAACGTCCGCCATTAAGCTCACTCCAGATTCGGTCTGTCAGGGGGCGCACATGCTACACCGGGGACCGAAAAAAGTCATGATAGCGCCCAGTGCCCGAGGCGAACGCTCTTTCGGCAATGGGCGCTGTAGCCGCAATGAACGCCGCATCTACGAGCGATCCTGTTACCGCATTGTAAAAGCCTACCTCCGATTCTGCGGCTAGGGGCGGCATAAAGACGCGAATTCCCTTATGATATCGGGGCTATTGATCCGGCATGACCCGATTTGAAAAGGACCGAATTGCTTATGCAAGCCATCCAGGTTTCATAAAGGCTCCGCAGTGCCGGATCAATAGCAAAAATCATTAAGAATATTTGTTTATTGAGGCGGCAAGAAGACTTACGATACTGGAAGCGCGAGATCGTGCACCTCGATTATTTAACTTTTTTCGTGCCGCCTCAATAAACCAAAGAGAACCGTCCGCTGTGTTATCGTGGCGGCGATTTTATGCCCGAGAAGAAACGCAAAATCCTCGTCACCAGCGCCCTGCCCTACGCCAACGGCCCGCTCCACCTCGGGCATCTCGTGGAATACATCCAGACCGACATCTGGGTGCGATTCCAGAAAATGCGCGGGCACGAGTGTTACTACGTCTGCGCCGACGACACCCACGGCACGCCGGTGATGCTGCGTGCCCAGCAGGAAGGCATCAGCCCGGAGAGCCTGATCGCCCGCATGAGCGCGGAACACCAGCGCGATTTCGCCGACTTCGGCATCGGCTTCGATAACTATTACTCCACGCATTCGGACGAGAACCGCGAGCTGGTGTCGGAAATCTACCGGCGGCTGTCCAAGGCCGGACATATTTCCAAACGTACCATCAAGCAGGCCTATGATCCGGTCAAGAACATGTTCCTGCCCGACCGCTTCATCAAGGGTACTTGCCCGCGCTGTAACACGCCGGACCAGTACGGCGACTCGTGCGAGAATTGTGGAGCGACTTATTCACCGACCGAATTGAAAAACGCGGTCTCGGCTTTATCCGGTGTGCCGCCGGTGGAGAGGGACTCGGAACATTATTTCTTCAAACTGGGTGATTTCGAAGCCTGGCTGCGCGAATGGTTGCACCCGGACATTACCAAAGTACGGCATGTGCAACCGGAAGTGGCGAACAAACTCTCCGAATGGTTCGATGCCGGGCTCAAGGACTGGGACATCTCGCGCGATGCGCCCTATTTCGGCTTCGAGATTCCGGACACGCCGGGAAAATATTTCTACGTCTGGCTAGACGCGCCCGTGGGCTACATGGCGAGCTTCAAAAACCTGTGCGCAAAAAAAGACCTGAAATTCGACGACTTCTGGGGCAAGGACAGCAGTGCCGAGCTCTATCATTTCATCGGCAAGGACATTCTCTATTTCCACACGCTGTTCTGGCCGGCGATGCTGGAAGGCGCGGGATTCCGCAAGCCGACCTCGGTATTCGCGCACGGCTTTCTCACCATTAACGGCACCAAGATGTCCAAGTCGCGCGGCACCTTCATCACCGCGCGCTCGTATCTGAATCATCTTCATCCGCGCTATTTGCGTTATTACTTCGCGGCCAAGCTCAACGGCCGGGTCGAGGATATCGATCTCAATTTCGACGACTTCACGGCACGCATCAACAGCAACCTCATCGGCAAGTACGTCAACATCGCCTCGCGCGCCGCTGGTTTCATTACCGAGCGCTTCAATGGAAAGCTTGGCAAGGAAGCAGTCAACAGAGAACTGCTGCATGAAGTCCAGAGGGCGGCAGAAACCATCGCAGAACACTACGAAAATCGCGACTACGCCGAGGCGGTGCGGCTCATCATGTCGCTCGCGGACAAGGCCAATGCCTTCGTGGACGATCGCAAACCCTGGCTCATGGCCAAGGACCCGGCGCAGAACGAGCATCTGCAGCAGGTTTGCACGACCAGCCTCAACCTGTTTCGTCTGCTGACGATTTACCTCAAACCGATCCTCCCGAAGATCGCGGAGGACGTCGCCACATTCCTTAATATCCCGCCGCTCACCTGGGCGGATTCCAAAAAGCTGCTTACCGATCACACCATCAACCCGTACCAGCATCTGGCCACGCGCGTAGACCCGAAGAGCATTCCCGCGCTGCTCGATGATTCGCAAAAGGACATGAAGACCATGGCCGAAAAAACTTCCGAAACCATCACCGAGACCAGCGACCTCGCGCGGCATCCGATCCTGCCCGAGATCAGTTACGAGGACTTCGCCAAAGTGGATTTGCGCATCGCCCGCATCGTGAAGGCCAGCCATGTGGAAGGCGCGGACAAACTGCTGGAACTGACCGTGGACCTGGGCGGCTTCACCCGCATCGTGTTCGCCGGCATCAAGGAAGCCTATCAACCGGAAGACCTCGAAGGGCGGCTCACGGTCGTGGTGGCCAATCTCGCGGCGCGCAAGATGAAGTTCGGCCTGTCCGAGGGCATGGTGCTCGCCGCCGGTCCCGGCAAGAGAGATTTGTGGATTCTCTCGCCGGACGAAGGCGCGCAACCCGGCATGCGCGTCAAATAAAAGTCATACTTCAATCGTCAACAACGCCGGTTTGGGGCTGACTGCGACTTTTAGCCGCAGCGGGTACTTGATGCACGTCAATTAGTCCCGCGCGACGCGCGGGTATCTTCACCGCATCGTCCCGAAGATATCGAGGTGTTGCATGAAAAATATTTATGTTTGTGTTCTGACTGGCGCGCTGCTGTCCGCTTCTGCATGGGCGGATGACAACGCCACGCGCGTTGAGGCCAGCCGCAATGCGGTGAAGGAGCTCCAGGGTGCGTTGGTTAACGAGTTGCAGGCAGCCATGAAAGC
>DATICK010000190.1:0-9546 GCA_035456865.1 Sulfuricaulis sp. | reverse complement strand
TAAAATTAGATTCATTCTAAAATGCCCGTGTGGCATGGGCATTGCATGACTACGCTCCCGAGCCATGATCTGGTTTTTTTTTGCCTCTGCGACCAGACCAGGCAACTTTACCAATCGGTAGGAATGCCAAGAGCCACATGCGTTACTTCACGGGTCTGCGGGACTCAGTCAATTTAACCATCGGGAAACGGCTGGCCATCGGCTTCGGTCTCCTGGTGGCGCTGGCCGCTATTCAGGGATTCTGGGGCTTGAGCTACATGAGCGTTCTGAACGTTCGTATAGACCACGTGTATACCCGTAACCTGCTCGAGATCAAGGGGTTGAGCGGGATGCAATCGGATCTGTACCGCATGCGTGTCGACACCCTGAGTCACATATTATCCAGAAGCGACGGCGAAATGGCGCAACTTGCGCAGGATATCCAGCAGCAGCGCCAGCAGATCGAGACGATCCTCGAGCAATACAAGGCAACTCCACGCCTGCCGGTAGAACAGAAGCTGTTCGACAACTATCAATCCAGTTTCAAGAAATACGCCGAGAGCATCGCCCACGACGTCCTGTCGCCAAGCACGGCCGGTGACAAGGGCAAGGCCATGACGCTGTTTCAAGGCCGGCTCGCGGTGGAGTTCCGCCAGGCGCATGACGTATTAGACGATCTCATCGATTACAACAACAACATCGCGCGCACCGACTATGAATACGCCGTGGCGGATTACAGAACCGTCTCTTCTTGGGTGATGGGGCTGATCGTAACGATCATAGTCGTGGGATTTGTCATCTCCGTTTGGGTGACGCGCAGCATCACGCGGCCGATCAAGGCCGCGGTCAACATCGCCAAACGGGTCGCGACCGGCGATTTGACCGGCAGGATAGAGATAAAAACCCGGGACGAAACCGGCGAGCTGCTCATGGCGCTGAAGAAAATGAACGACGATCTCACCCAAATCGTGCGCCAGGCACGACGCGCGAGTGAATCGATCATGACCTCCACGCAGGGGATCGCAATGGGCAACGCCGATTTGGCGCAGCGCACCGGCGAGCAGAGCGCGTCGTTGGAGGAAACCGCTTCCAGCATGGAAGAACTCACGGCGACGGTGAGACATAACGCCGATAACTCCATCAAGGTCAATGAAATCGCGCAAAGCTCGCGCGACAGAGCGCAAGAAGGCGCCATGCGCATGGACGAGGTGGTCAAAACCATTTCTCGAATCAACGACAGCGCCAAGCAGATCACCGGCGTGATCAGCATGATCGACGAAATCGCCTATCAGACGAATCTTCTGGCTTTGAATGCCGCGGTCGAGGCGGCGCGTGCCGGCGAACACGGTCGCGGTTTCGGCGTCGTTGCCGGTGAGGTGCGCGCGCTGGCGCAACGCTGCGCCACGGCCGCCAAGGAGATCAAGAGCCTGATCACCGATTCGGAGTCCACGATCAACGACGGCGGCAAGTTCGTCGACCAGGCACGTGCGTCGACGGATGGAATCGTGGCACAGGTGGATCGTGTCAGCACGCTTATCCAGGAGATTGCTCATGCCTCCGGCGAACAAAGCCAGAGTCTCGAACATATCAACATAGCCGTCACGCAGCTGGGCGATAGCACCCAGAGGAATGCCGCGCTGGCCGAGGAGACCACGGCCGCCACCTCCATGCTCATGGAACAGGCCGAGCATCTCATTCACGTCGTGAAGATTTTCAAGATTGCCGATGCGCCGGAGCCCCGGGGGGTGCCGGCATCGACGAATCAAAACCAACCGGCAATGACCGAACCGCCGGTTGCAGTGGAAGTATCTGGAAGGCCGGTTTCTGCGCCACCGCCCATCAGGAGATTGTGGGTGGCCAAGCGATGAACCCGCTGCCGACCGATAAACGCATGGCGTTACCGCCAGTTTGAAAACGGGAGAGCAACCATGAGCATTAATAGACGTTTGATTCTGTTCGGCCGCACAATCTTGATGACAGGCCTGATGTGCCTGATGGCCGTCGCGGGCGTGACCCGTGCTACCACCGCCAAACCCGACCCCTATCTGCGCCCGGTCGCGGTGCCGGTGCCGGCGGACAACGCCATCACGCCGGCGCGCGTGGAGCTGGGCAAGATGCTGTTTTTCGATCCGCGCCTGTCCGGTTCACAGTGGATCAGCTGCGCCAGCTGTCACAATCCGGCCCTGAGCTGGTCGGATGGCCTGCCGACGGCCATTGGCGATGGCATGAAAAAACTCCCGCGCCGCACGCCGACGATTCTGAACGTCGCCTACAACACGATCTTCATGTGGGACGGCCGCGCCGCCAGCCTGGAAGATCAGGCCACGGGTCCGATCAAGGCCAAGGCCGAGATGGATCAGGACATGACGATATTGGTCGAACGGCTGGTGGCGATCCCGGGATACAAGGCGGCGTTCGAGCGCGCCTATCCCGGCGAGGGAATCACGGAAAAGACCATCGCCAAGGCACTCGCCAGTTTCGAGCGCACGATCGTCTCTGCCAATGCGCCGTTCGACCGTTGGCACGCGGGCGACAAGAAGGCCGTGGACGAATCGGCCAAGCGCGGGTTCAAGCTGTTCACCGGCAAGGCCAAGTGCGATGTCTGCCACGAAGGGTTCAATTTCACCGACAACGGCTTTCACAACATCGGCCTCAAGACGCCGAAGGGCATGTCGGAGGACATCGGCCGCTACGCCCAACGCAAGGTCAAGGTCAACAAAGGCGCGTTCAAGACACCGACCCTGCGCGACGTGGCGCTGAACGGGCCGTACATGCACAACGGCATGTACCGGACCCTGGAAGAGGTCGTCGACCACTATGACCGCGGCGGCGACGTCAAGGACAACCTCGACCCGAACATGGAAGCGTTGAATCTAACGCCGCAGGAAAAGCAGGACCTGGTGGCATTTCTCAAGAGCCTGACCGGCGCGCCCGTGCTGGTGATGATCCCGCAATTACCACGATAAGGAGCAAATCATGTTTCTCAGAAATTTGTTCGGTTGTCTGCTGCTCGCGGTGGCGTTGAACGCCACGGCGGCAGAATTCAGGGTTGACCAGAAGGACAAGCAGTTCAGCGTGTCGCATCTCAAGATCAAGGCCGGCGATACGGTGAATTTCGTCAACAACGATCCGTTCTTCCACAACGTGTTCTCCTTGTCCGACGCCAAAACCTTCGACCTGGGTTCATATCCCCAAGGCCAGGGCAGAACGATCACGTTCAATAACCCCGGTGTGGTGGAAGTTGAATGCGCCATTCACTCACAGATGAAACTGGTCGTCGAGGTTGAAAAATGAGGAAGGTTCTCAAGACGCTGTTGTGGCTTGTCGCCTTGGGATTAGGTCTCCCTGCCTGGGCCGCGGAACCGGACCAGCAGGGACCGGAAGAAGTGTTCAAGGACGTGCGTGGCTATATCGTGTACAAGACCCATTGCGTGCTGTGTCACGGCATCAACGCAGATGGCAAAGGCCGCGCGGCCAGGAATTACAATCCACCTCCGGCGAACCTGCGCCTGAGCGACAAATCGGACCAGTACAAGGAGCTGATTATCCGCAATGGCGGCGGCGCTATGGGCCGCTCCGCTTTCATGCCGCCGTGGGGTCAGGAACTTACGGACGAACAAATTCGCGACGTGGTGTATTACCTGAGCGTGATCAACGTCAACAGCAAGACCGCCGCCCAAAGATGACGCTTGTCGGTGGAATGGGCGGGGTGGAGATGTAATACCGCCTCGCAGGCAAATGCAGTAAACAAAAAGGCCCCGGCAACGGGGCCTTTTTTTTGTATTTAATTTTTCCCTTATGTTTTTGGAATTGACGCCGAATGATATCAGGCGTGGTATATTGCCGAGCCCGAAAAGGGTGTTTACCTAACTTGGTTTATACCAATAATTATAATTAGGTGCTCTGGGAATTATCTAAACAACCAGAAAAATGGAGGAGTCATGTCTACCCAAAACATCAATAAGTTGTGGCGTGTTCTGTTAGTTGGCATATTTTCTGTTATATCAATTGCAATATCCTCAATTGCCCAAGCCGAAGGCTGGTACGGCGGTGTTGGTTTTGGCAACTCCAAGATTAAAGATGACACCTTTTGTTCGGATGCATCAAGCCTTTTTGACCCTGGTTTTTCCTGTAGTTCTGATGATACGGATACCGGATGGAAAGTGTTTATCGGCAACCAGTTCAACAAGAACGCGGCGATTGAATTTGGCTACATTGATCTGGGCAAGACCACTGGTAACGCCAGTGGTACCGTCTTGGGCATCCCAACGACCGTAAGTGGGGACGGGGAAGCGAAGGGGTTCAATCTGGCGCTTGTGGGAAGTCTGCCCGTCAGTAATGAGTTTTCCGTTCTGGGCAGAATCGGGTTATTCCGGTGGGACGTTGATGTTTCTGCCAGCGCGAACGTTGGTGGTTTTCCCGGAAGTGCAAGCGACAGCGCGAGTGGCACCGATCTCACCTTTGGTGTCGGCGCGCAATATGATTTTTCCAAGAGCGCCGGTGTACGCGTAGAATGGGAAACGTTTCAAGACGTGGGTGATCAAGACTCCACAGGGCAAAGTGACATCGAGTTACTGTCTCTCAGCCTGGTTTTCAGATTCCAATAACAAAATTAATCATTTTTCAAAATAAAGCCGGGCTTAGCCCGGCTTTATTTTTTGGATGCCCTGCCTCTCCATATGAGCTTGGCAGCGGGCACCAAGGTAAAGCAAGACGCAATCCAGATAGTTTTGCGTCAACGTTTTCTGATTAGACTCACGCCATCACGCACCGGCAGCATCACGCACTCGACGCGCGGGTCACAGCGGACGTGCTTGTTGAAGGCCACGACGGCGCGGTCGGACTTCTTCTTCGGCGCGAGCACTCGTCCGGACCACAACACGTTGTCGGCGACGATCAACCCGCCGGATCGCAGGCGCGGCAGCACCGCCTCGTAATAGTTCACGTAGTTCTCTTTATCGGCATCGAGAAAAACGAAATCGAAGCTCGCCGAGGCCGGTAGTCCCTTGATGGTCTCGAGCGCGGGACCGAGGTGCAGTTTGATCTTGTGCCCGTGAGCACTGCGATCGAAGAACGACTGGGCGATCTCGGCATGCGACGGCTTGATCTCGCAGGTGTTGAGCTTGCCTTTGGCCGGCAGGGCTTCGGCCATGCACAGCGCCGAATAACCGGTGAAGCATCCGATCTCCAGAATACGCCGCGCGCCGGTCAGGCGTACGAGCATGGCGAGCAGGGCGCCCTCATGTGGGCCGATGAGCATCTGGGCATCCGCGCAGTAGCGGTTGGTGTACTTCTCAAGTTCCCGCAGCAGCTTTTCGCGCTCCGTGGTGTGGCGCAGGCAGTACTCCTCGATCTTTCGGGGAATTATCGCTTTCATGGATGGGTTCCTCTGCCGCCGACCAAGTTATTATTCAGCAACAAGAACCGCTGGGCACGCTGCCATGCTTCGGACCTGTGGCGGATACAGGTCCGCTATCGAATAGACCGTGATGGACGCTGGTGTCACCGATGATTTTGAAATGCGGCGCGTAGCGCGTTTGGCCCAGCATCGAAGCGGTGTTGCCGCAGACCGGTTGCAGTTGACCGGTTTCAAACCGGTGGTGATCGTCGAGAACGAAACTGCGGGGCTGCTCCGCGACGGTGCCGAGATATTGGGCCACCTGCCCATAATCCTCGCAGCGGTCCTCAAGGTCGAGCTTGAAGGCGCGCACGGTGAGCGAATGGAAACCGATCATGCCGGCCTTTTGTTCGACGGCGGGATCGGTGAGAGCGAGTTTTGAATCGCTGACGACCCGGTGGTCGAGGCAGCCGACCCCGGCAAGCAGCCGCCGGAAATCCTCGATATAGAGCGCACCGCCCAGACACTCGCCGAGCAACACCGGGTCTTCGGCCAGGTGCTTCGGGATTCGGCGGTCGGCGAACACGTCGGAAAAATACAGTTCGCCGGCCGGCTTGAGCACGCGGAAGATTTCCGCGAACACGCGTTGCTTGTCCGGCGAGAGATTGATGACGCAATTGGAAACCACGACGTCGACCGAGTCGTTTTCGATGCCGAGACTTTTCAGGTCCTCGATGTATCCCGACAGGAATTCGACGTTCGGCCGCGGGAAGCCGAATTTTTCCATGTGATACCCAACGTAACGACGCGCGGTGTCGAGTTGTTCCGCCGTCATGTCCACGCCGATCACGCGGCCGGCGGGACCGACCAGCTTCGAAAGAATAAAACAGTCCCTGCCCGAACCCGATCCCAGATCGAGCACCGTTCTTCCCTTCAACTCGGGCGGGATGGGCGAGCCGCAGCCGTAAAATTTGGCAACGACATCGGGATGGATGTCCTTGAGAATTTCCCGCGTCCGCGGGGCGGGCGATTCGCCGGTGCAACAGACGTTGGTTTTCAAATCCTGATTCGTCTTGAGCACCTGTCCGTAATAATTCCGCACGCTGTCGAGTGTTCTGGTGTTGCTGCTCATATTCATTCTCCGTTTCCGTGTCGTAACTTATTTTCCGAAATCAATCCACTGTGTTCCGGCTTGCGCAGGACCACCGCGAGGAACGCGCCCCACGGCAACACACCGGGGAGCACCGCCTCGGCCGCGCGCGAGAATGCGCCGCCGCCGGGCATGAATATGGCGCTACCTACTGCGATTTGTGGCGCGGGTTCGAGTTGTCGTGTCCAGCGCCGGACATCCGCCAGCGTATCCCAGCGCGCGCCGCGATAGGCGCGACGGCCGTGCTTTTGACGATGCAGCAGACTGCGGCGGTTGAGCAGCCCGAGCAATACCGCGCGCCGTGCCACGCGCCACATCTCCCGCAAAGCCCACTCAGGATCGGCGATGAAACACAAACTGGTCACCGCCGTGACATAATCATAGGTATTGTCGCCGAAGGAAAGCACGGTTCCCGTGCCGGGCAGATAGCTTACTCCGCCGCCGAGGCCCCGCGCATGTTCCAGCATCGCCGGGTCCGGGTCGAGCCCGGCAACCCGCAGATCGGCGGCGGCGAAGCAGCGGCTGAAATGGCCGGTGCCGCAACCGACGTCGAGCAGCGTGGCGCCAGCCGGCGCATCCAGCAGCCGCATCATCAGGTCGAATTCGCGGCCGGCGATCCAGTTTCCGCGCGCGGTTTCATACCATGCCTCGTATTCGCCCGGGTTCATTGTTGCCCGGGCGTGGAGTGACTTTCTACCGTGATACGTGCGCGTTCGACACGGTGACGGCGTTCCTGTTCCGCGACCACCCCCTTGATGCGAAGCAGGTCGCCATCGAGCGCCGGTTGTCCGTGCCACCATTGATAGTCCGGTGACTGATGTCCGACGCCGAGACGCACGTTTCGTGCATGCGTCTGCATGCCGCTGAACAGCGCATCAAGCGCCGCGCGATCCGGCGGCGTGAGTATCTCGCGCTGGCGCGCGACAACATCATGCGCCTCGCGCAGTTTCATGCGTGCGACGTCGAGCATGCGCGCGCCAACGCCCGCCAGTTCGGCGATGTAACGCGGCGCGTGACAATCCCCGCACACCGTCATGGCGGCCGGGAGCTCCGCGCCCGGCACCGCTGTCTTTGGCGCGGCCAACGGGTCCCAGGGCGTGATGGAACGGCTGACATCATGTTCGCCGGCGTGCAGATGACAGTAGGCGCAGCCGGGGGCGCGGTAATTGCCGCGGGCGAGCGGTTGCGACCAGTCGTAGCCGGCCGCCTCGAGTCGCATGATGACGCCGTGCTTCGAGGTGGCGTAGCTGTGCGCGACCTCGCGGCCGAGCTTATCGTGGCAGTCGGTGCAGACGCTATCGCGCCGGGCGCGCGCGAGGCTGCCGGTGTGTACGGTGCCGTGGCAGGCGACGCAGTCGGCTTTCGGGACAGTACGCGCGTGGCTGCTGGCGCGCCAGGCGGCGACGAGTTTCGCGTCGCGACTCGCGTGACAGCTCAGACATTGTACATTCGAGAATTGCCCGGCCGGCGTTTTTTCACCCGCCATGGCGAGCGCCGGTAACGTAATGAGCAGCAGGAAGCAGAGCCCACGCATCAGTTGTGTTCGCGGTTGTAGGTGGTGTACTCGCCTTCGCGCCACAGGCTACCCGGGTCGGCACGCCGGCCGAGCATTTTTTTCTCGACCTCGCCCTGCGTGCGCAAGGCACCGGCCTTGGTTTCGATGCCGGCGAGCGCATGGTCGAGATCCGAATGCCAGCGCTTTACCCCCGCGTTGTCGTTGTGGGCGGCTGACTTGTAGGCACCGAGATTGGTGAAGTACCACATCTCGAAGTAATCGCGCTCGATCGGCGAGACGTTGTAAAACGCCGAAGACTGGCCGTCGAGAAAGCCGATGCGCGCGTGCGGAAAAAACCTTTCCATGGTGTCCATCGGGTAGGGCGGGCGTTGCTTCGCGCCCGGGTGCAACAGGTCCTTCGCGCGCAGGTCCTTGAGCGTGTTCTCCGCCTGATAGAGCTTGCGCCACGCCTGTTTGCGTTCGCGATCGAGGCCTTTGAGTTGCTCCGCTGACCAGGCGGCGTCATGGCAGTCGCCGCATACCTTGACCCAGGCGGCACGGCGCACCTCGTTGCCGGAAGTGTTCGGGTTCACCTCCTGCAGGCCGAACTTCCAGATCGTTTTGTCCGCGACCTGATGGGTTCCGTCATGCAGGTGGCAATAGGCACAGGTGGGCGTGGCGTAGTTGCCCTTGGCGAGCGGCTTGTTCCAGTCCTGCTTCGCGCTCTCCGCGAGATATTTCTTGCCATGCGCCGAGGCGAAATAAGTGTCGTCGTCCGGATGCGGCGGGCCGGAATGACAGGTGAGGCAGGCCTCGGGCCGGCGTGCCTCGGCGGCACTGAAGCGGTGGCGCGTGTGGCAGGAATCGCACTTGGTCGCGACCGAGTGGCACTGCAGGCAGGCCGCCACCTCGGCCTTGGGCTTGTCGGCGAAGTGTTTGGCGTCCACAGCACGTTCCATCGCCAGGGCATGGCTTGGGAAGCCGTAGCGTTTCTCGTCCAGAAACTGCGTGACGCGATTCTCATGGCACTGCGCGCAGACCTTGGGCGTGGGCATGTGCAATGCCTGATGATTGGAGCCATGACACGCCGGGCAGAATACCTGCGCTTTGCCGTTGCCCGGACTGGCGTGCCGGCTGGCACGCCAGTCGTTGACAATACCGGGCGTGACGGCAGTGTGGCAGGCGATGCACTCCTCGACCTTGAACTCGCCTTGCAGGGTTTGCACCGATTGGTAGAAATGATCCGGATCCCAGTAGGCGTGCACCAGTTCGGGTTTCCATTCACGTGAATACACCCCGGCGCCCGGACCACTCTTGTTCCAGTAGACGTAGCCATAACCCGCGGGAATCGCAAGCAGTGTAATCGCGAGCGTGACCCAGAGGTAGCCGCGACGCATGGCTCAGCCCCGCGGGTTTTTGGTTTTGCCTTCCCGGTGGCGGCGATAACCCCAGCGCAACGCGCCGAGCGCGGCCAGCGCGAAGAACGGCCCGAGCGCCAGCCACAGCCCGTGACCAACTGTATCATCCGCCGGCGCCGGCGTGATGACCGCCGGGGGCGGCGACGGGGCGCCGAGCACATGTTCC
>DATICK010000189.1:0-2253 GCA_035456865.1 Sulfuricaulis sp. | reverse complement strand
TACTCGGTATCATGCTGGTGGTGGTCGGTGCCGGAATTGCCATCAGCGCCGGCATACGCCTGTCCTCGTTGCAAACTTTCGTGGTCCCCTCCGCCATGACCCTGTGGATCGCCGTCATCACGCTCGGAGCCAAGGAAGGGCTCTACCGGTATACCATGGTCGTGGCCGACCGTTTCGAGTCGAACATGTTGCGTGCCAACGCTTGGCACCACCGTTCGGATGCCCTGTCCTCGTTGATCGTGGCGGCCGGCATCGGCGGCAGCCTGCTGGGGTTCGGATACCTCGATTCAGTTGCCGCTCTGATCGTGGCGCTCATGGTGGTGAAGGTCGGCGGTGAACTCGCCTGGCAGTCGCTGCGCGAACTGATCGACACCGGACTGGACGTGGAAGACCTCGAATCCATCCGCCGGGTCATCCTTTCAATCAGCGGGGTGAAGGCGCTGCACCTGCTGCGCACACGGCGCGTGGGCGAGCAGGCGCTGGCCGACGTGCATATCATCGTGGACGACCATCTGAGCGTTTCCGAGGGGCATCAGATCAGCGAGATGGTGCGCGCCAAACTCATCAGGGAGATCGCGTCCCTGGCCGACGTCATGGTCCACATCGACACCGAAGAGGACGTCAATGTCGCCAGCTGCGCGGGGCTGCCGTTGCGCGATGAACTTCAGAAGCGCCTGGACAACTACTTTCGCGATATCCCCGAGGCGCGGTTGATCGAACACATGACATTGCATTATCTCAACGGACGCATCGATATCGAACTGCTGCTTCCTCAGGACGCGGTAACACACTCAACCACGGCCCAGCAGCTGGCCCAACGGTTTGCCGCCGCGGTTCGAAATGACCAGGACATTGGCAGGGTGGATGTCTACTATCGCTGATGCACTATTTAAGTGCATGAATAAAATTATTGCACCAATATGGTGCAATAATCACCAATTCGATCAAGGGTAACATTGATAACTTTTTGATTTAAAACAAGTTCATGACTGGCATATTTCGTGCAAAAATAGGCACTCAATTTTCCGCTGCACTGCAGCAAACATAACGCTTAACGTTTCCCAGGAGGAATTCCGATGTCCGGCGCCGATGTAATCAAGATGATCAAAGACAAGAAGGTCAAGTTCGTTGACTTTCGTTTCACCGACACCAAAGGCAAGGAGCAGCATGTCTCCGTGCCGGCCAGCACCGTGGACGCCGAGCTTTTCGAGCATGGCAAGATGTTCGACGGCTCCTCCATCGCCGGCTGGAAAGGCATCCAGGAGTCCGACATGATCCTGATGCCGGAAGCGGCCACCGCGGTCATGGACCCGTTCATGGAGGAACCTACTCTTATACTGCGCTGTGACGTGGTCGAGCCCAGCACCATGCAGGGTTATGAACGTGACCCGCGTTCACTCGCCAAGCGCGCCGAGGCCTACCTCAAGAGCACGGGCGTGGCCGATACCGCCTTCTTCGGACCCGAGGCCGAATTCTTCATTTTCGACGACATCCGCTGGGGTGCCGACATCAGCGGCTGCTTCGTGAAGATCGATTCCGAAGAAGCCTCGTGGAACACCGAGAAGGTTTACGAGGGCGGCAACCTGGGCCACCGCCCGACAGTGAAGGGCGGCTACTTCCCGGTTCCGCCGGTGGACTCGCAGCAGGACATCCGCTCGGCCATGTGCCTGGCCATGGAAGAAATGGGCCTCAAGATCGAAACCCATCACCACGAAGTGGCGACCGCCGGCCAGAACGAAATCGGCATGCTGTTCGATACCCTGGTGAAGAAGGCTGATGACCTCCAGATCTACAAGTACTGCGTACACAACGTGGCGCACAGCTACGGCAAAACCGCGACCTTCATGCCCAAGCCCCTCGTCGGCGATAACGGTTCCGGCATGCACGTGCACCAGTCACTAGCGAAAGACGGCAAGAACCTGTTCAGCGGCAACGAGTACGGGGGGCTGTCACAGACCGCGCTCTATTACATCGGTGGCATCATCAAGCACGCACGCGCGCTCAACGCCATCACCAACTCGCTCACCAACTCCTACAAGCGTCTGGTGCCGGGCTTCGAAGCGCCGGTCATGCTCGCCTACTCGGCGCGCAACCGTTCCGCCTCGATCCGCATTCCGTACGTGCCGAACCCGAAAGGCCGGCGCATCGAGGTGCGTTTCCCGGACGCTGGCAGCAACCCCTATCTCGCCTTTGCCGCCATGATGATGGCGGGGCTCGATGGTATCCAGAACAAGATCCATCCGGGCGAGGCGA
>DATICK010000188.1:0-4353 GCA_035456865.1 Sulfuricaulis sp. | reverse complement strand
GCTTGGGCAGCGCCGTACTTCTCCGCTACCAGCGCATCATTCTCGCCGTACAGCGTGCGGCGCTCGGAATGGCCGACAATAACATAAGTACAGCCGTAATCCTTGAGCATGGGACCGGAAATCTCGCCGGTGTAGGCACCGGACTTGTGCGCGCTGAGATTCTGCCCACCCCAGACAACGGCGCTGCCGGCCAGTTTCTCGGCCGCGAGCGGAATCAGAACATACGGGGGACACACGGCCGCTTCCGCTCTGGACGCGGAACTCATCCCTTTTTTAACTCCCTCCAGCAGCGCCGCGGACTCCATCCGCGAGCCGTTCATCTTCCAATTACCCGCCACCAGCGGCCGGCGCATGCCCATGGGAACCCCCGTAGTCGTCTCAATTCAGCTGAAAAACGGGCGCGATGTTACCGGCCACCTTGGCAGAAAGCAATTGCTTTGCAGGCGTCTACGCGTTTATCAAACAAAAACATCAACAACGTATAACCCGCCACAGGCGCGTCGCAGGATACGCGCCTGTGGCAGCGTACTCTTAGAACATTATACTTGCGCCGACAAGCAGGCCGCGGCTGCTGGCATCGACCTTGTTGCCGGCATTGTCTTTGGTCTTGGCAGAAAATGCCTTGAGTTCGGTATATACGCCGAATTGGTTCCAGCGCATTTCCAGACCACCCATCGCCTGAATGGCAAAATCCGCCGTATTGCCCGTGATCGCTGAGCCGCTGAAATCCGCGCTCGCCGTACCTGCACCAACCCCGAGATAGGGATAATAGATTCCGCCGGGGGCGAAATATTTTTTTCCGTTGACCAGCAACCCGGTGACATCCATCGTGCTGGTCAACCCGGTCCCGGTTGCGGTGAGCTTGTTGCTGTAATGAATGTACTCGACGCCGAGCGCGAAACCGTCATTGATACGCCATTCGCCTTCGAGCCCAAGCGGGCTCGAAGCCTTACTGTCGAACTGCACTGGCACCGTGCCTGACGTAGTCTGTAAAGACTGGCTGCTGCTGGACAACTTGACGCTGCCGGTTTTAATAATCAAGGCCAAACCCTGCTTGTGTGCGAGAGCGGATGTCGCGGGAAGCGGTTTCGGGGCGGGTTTGACGACACGCTCGGGCCCTTTTTTTGTCACAGGTCTGTCGAGCGCGGCGGCGGCAAAGACTGACTTATCTTTAATAAGGCGACAACGGTTAACCGCCGAACGTCCCTGGGCATACGACACTTGGCGCAGCTCAACCTTTACGCCATTGGTCGCGACGCCTTGCTCGATAAAGTAGTTGCGTCCTTTTTGGATATTAACTTTCAGGGCAACACTTCGGTCGGGGTTGGATGCGATAACGTGTTCACCGGGATCGACGGCCCATAAAAAATAGGAACGGGGAGCGATGAACCCGATGGGTTGATTATCGAACCACATCGGCACATTCTTCGGCGCGGCCGCGTCTTGACGGAACACAAAAATGAGTGCCTTGCCCGGTGGCGGTAATGTCGTCTTGGCGCGACTGTCTTCGGCGATCAAGGCAAATTCCACATCCGCAAATACCGTCGTCGCCGCGAGCTGTAGGAGCAGTGTGAAGCCAATAAGCCAAACACGTCTTGTCTTTATAATGCCACTACTCGTTGGCAGATAAATGTCTTTGAACGTTCCAATCAGCAAGGTCAAGCCGCCTCTTCGGCGGCGCGCTTGACGGTATCGGCAAGACTGCGGGAAAGCCGCTCGACCTGCGCCACGTCGCGACCTTCGACCATCACGCGCACCACGGGTTCGGTACCCGAGGCACGCAGCACCACGCGCCCGGTGTCGGCCAGTTCACCTTCCACCGCCTTGATTGCCTGCTGCACGCGCAGCGATTCTTTTACGTCGAAACGCCGGGTCATGCGCACGTTGATCATGACCTGCGGATAAATATCAAGCCCGCTCCTGAGCTCGGCAAGGGTTTTGCCGGATTCGCGCATGGCCGCCAGCACTTGCAGCGCGGCGATGATGCCATCGCCCGTGGTGCTGCGATCGAGGCAGATGATGTGGCCGGACGTCTCGCCGCCCAGTTCCCACCCCTGCTCGTTCAGCATACTCAGCACATAACGGTCGCCCACCGCCGCACGTTGGAAGGGAATGTTCAGCTTGCCGCAGGCGTGTTCCAGACCGAGATTGCTCATGAGCGTGCCGACGATACCACCGTGCAGCCGACCCGCCCGTTTCCGGTCCGTGGCAATGATATAGAGCAGGTGATCGCCATCCACGATTTCGCCTTGCCTGTCGACCATGATCAACCGGTCACCGTCGCCGTCCAGCGCAATCCCGAGATCGGCTTTGTGCGCCAGTACGGTCTTCTTGAGAAAAATCGGGAAAGTCGCGCCACAATGGCGATTGATGTTAAACCCGTCCGGCTCATTGGCGACCGCTATCATTTCGGCGCCGAGCTCGCTGAAGACCAGCGGTGCCAGGTGATAGGCCGCGCCGTTCGCGCAGTCCACGACGATCTTGAGCCCCTCGAGATTCATGCGGTGAGGAAAGGTGCTCTTGCAAAATTCGATGTAGCGCCCGCCGGCGTCGTCATAACGCTTGGCCTTGCCGAGCAAATCGGGCCCCGCGGTCGTCAGCGGCTGCTGCATCTTTTCTTCTATGGCCAGCTCCACGTCATCCGGCAGCTTAGTGCCCTCCGAAGAGAAAAATTTTATGCCATTGTCTTCGTACGGATTGTGCGAGGCGGAGATCACGATACCGGCGCGCGCGCGGGCGGTGCGTGTGAGATAGGCGATCGCCGGTGTCGGCATCGGTCCGAGCAGGCGGATGTCCACGCCAGCGGCCGAGAGCCCCGCTTCGAGCAGGGATTCCAGCAGATAACCGGATACGCGCGTGTCCTTGCCGATGAGAATCTTGGCGTGACCGGAGGCGCCTTTGCCGAGCACGCAACCGGCGGCCCAGCCGAGCTTGAGCACCGTTTCCGGCGTGATGGGTTCTTCGCCCACTTTCCCGCGGACACCGTCGGTGCCGAAATAGCGACGTTTCATGTTCATGATTCTTGTTTCTTCCTCAACTTTCCGGGTACACGACTGACCACATGCGCAGCGTCTCGACCGTCGGACCGACATCGTGCACACGCACGATACGGGCGCAATTCTGCACCGCCATCAGGGCCAGGGCCACGCTCGCCTGCAGTCGCCCTTCCACCGGCAAGCCCAGCGCCTTGCCAATCAGGGATTTGCGCGACAGTCCGACCAGAATTGGCGCGCCCAGGCTTTGCAGTTTCTTCAGGCCTCGCAGTAATTCTAGGTTATGTTCCAGGGTCTTGCCGAATCCGAAACCCGGATCAATCACCAGGCGCTGTGCCGGAATACCCGCCGCTTGCGCCGCCTGCAGGCGCGCGCGCAGAAAATCGCCAATCTCGGACAGCACGTCGCGGTAGCGGGGATTTTCCTGCATTCCGCGCGGTTCGCCCTGCATGTGCATGAGACAAACCGGAACCTCCAGCGATGCCGCCGCCTCCAGCGCGCCTTCGTCGCGCAGCGCGCGGACATCATTGATAAATCCCGCGCCTGCGGCAACCGCCGCGCGCATGACTTCGGGCTTCGAGGTGTCGATTGAAATCGGCAGGGAAATATTCTCGCGTAACGCCTCGATCACCGGTACGACGCGATCCATTTCTTCCTGCGCCGAGACTGGTTGCGCGCCGGGCCGGGTGGATTCACCGCCGACGTCGATGATGTCCGCTCCTTCATTCGCCATCCGGCTGGCATGTGTGATTGCACTTTCACGGGACAAAAAAACACCCCCGTCCGAAAAGGAGTCGGGGGTGACATTCAGAATTCCCATCACGGCCGGGCGGCTCAGGTCCAGCGGTCGGCCGCCACAGTCGAGGATAATCATTGGTCAGTGCGAAATAAAACCAAAATCAAGCAACAGTATTCCGCATTCCACACGTCGCGCTCGAATCAGTGTTCTCCGGCGGGTGAGTCAAGGCGCGGTTTGACGGTTTTGCCACTCGGTTTCTTCGGGCTGCCGGCGTCGTCCTTGGGCGAACTGCCCAGGTCTGCCGGCGGACGCGGCTCCTTGCCGGCCATGATGGCATTGATCTGTTCGGAGTCCAGCGTCTCCCACTCGAGCAACGCCTTCGTCATCTTCTCGACCTTGTCGCGGTTCTCCTCGATGATGTTGCGTGCCCTGGCGTATTGCTCGTCGATGATGCGACGGATTTCCTTGTCCACGACCTCTGCCACGGCGTTGCTCATGTTCTTGTGCGTCATCACGTCGCGCCCGAGGAACACCTCGCTCTGGTTGTCGCCGTAAACGCGCGTGCCGAGCACATCGCTCATGCCCCAGCGCATGACCATGTTGCGCGCCAGGTCGGTGGCA
>DATICK010000187.1:0-7895 GCA_035456865.1 Sulfuricaulis sp. | reverse complement strand
CAAGACCGAACTGCGCGACTACCAGGTGCAACTGGCGCACGCGGCCATCGATGCCGGGGCGAGCGCCGTGCTGGGACACCATCCGCACATCCTGCAGGCCGTCGAACGCTACCAGGACGGCGTGATCCTCTACAGCCTCGGCAACTTTGCCTTTGGTTCCTACAGCAATACCGCCACGCGCAGCGCCATGGCGCTGCTCACCTTCCGCGACCGGCAGTGGAGCGAATTGCGCCTGCTGCCGATCAACGTACGGAACGCCGAGGTCGTGTTCCAGCCCCGGCCGCTGGCGGGGCGCGATGCCGCGGAAGTGGTGGAGCAGTTGCAACGGATGTCGCAGCCGCGCGGCACGGTGCTCGAAAACCGTGACGGCGTCGCGGTGCTGACGGCGGGGAAGAATTAGGACACAATCGGGAAATTGCCGCGTGGCGCGCGCGGAATCGAGAAAAAAGGGACTTGTGCGAAATCCTGCATCTGTGTTTAATGGCCGGGCATGATTCGTCCGCTTGAGCTGTTCATTGGCTTGCGCTACACGCGCTCGCGCAAACACAGTCACTTCATATCCATCATCTCGCTGATCTCGATTCTCGGGATCACGCTCGGCATTACCGCGCTGATTACCACCCTCTCGGTCATGAACGGCTTCGGCAAGGAGCTGCGCGGCCGCATTCTCGGCGTGATCTCGCATGTCACGATCACCGAAACCACCGGCACGCTGCACGATTGGCGGACGGTAGCCGACAGCATCAAGAATCCGAACGTGAAAGGGCGCGCGCCGTACATCGCCGGCCAGGGCATGGTGTCGCGCGGCCAGGGCGTGAGCGGGGTGATGGCGCGCGGCATCCTGCCCGCCGAGGAGAAGCAGGTGTCTGAATTCGGCAGCCACATGGTCGACGGCAGCCTCGAGGCGCTCAAGCCCGGGGAATTCGGCATCGTCATCGGCAGCGCGCTGGCGTGGAAACTCGATCTGGCGGTCGGCTCGCAGGTGTCGCTGATCATTCCGCAGGCACTCGCGACGCCCGCCGGCATCCTGCCGCGCTTCAAGCGCTTCACCGTCGTCGGCATCTTCAAGATGGACATGTATGAATACGACAGCGGCCTGGTGCTGATGCACCTCGACGACGCCGCGAAGCTCTATCAGATGGGCGACCAGGTGACCGGCCTGCGCCTGAAGCTCAGCGATCTCGATGCTGCGCCGCGCGTCGCCGAGACGCTGGCGGCGGGTCTGGGACCGAACTACATGGCGCGCGACTGGACGCGCGAGCACGGCAATTTCTTCCGTGCGCTCAAGATCGAAAAGACGGTGATGTTCGTCATACTGCTGTTGATCGTGACGGTGGCCATGTTCAACGTGGTGTCGACGCTGGTCGTTGTGGTCACCGAGAAACGCGCTGACATCGCCATCCTGCGCACGCTGGGGGCGGGCCCGAAAACCATCATGGGTATTTTCCTCGCGCACGGCTCGGTGGTCGGTGTGCTGGGCACGCTGGTGGGCACGCTCTGCGGGATTCTCCTGGCACTCAACGTCGAAACCATCGTGCTCGGCATTGAGCATCTGTTCAGTACTTCCTTCATCGCGGCGGATGTGTATTTGATCAGCGAACTGCCGTCGGATCTGCATTGGTCCGATGTCATGCTGGTGTCGGGTTGTTCGCTGCTGCTGGGTCTGCTCTCCGCACTTTATCCTGCCTGGCGCGCCTCCAAGGTGCAGCCGGCCGAGGCTTTGCGCTACGAATGAGCAAGCGAACCGATAAGTCCGGCAAGATCGCCAAGACCGACAAAGCCGCCAAGGCGGAGAAGGTCGAGGCCATTGAAATGGCGGAAAAGCCTGACATGCCCGTGCTGCCCGAGACGACCGAGAAAGAGGAGAAGGTCGAGAAGAAGTACATCCTGCGCGCCACCGGCCTGCAGAAGGTTTTCGCCGAGGGTGCGTTCAACGTGCACGTGCTGAAGGGCGTTTACCTACGCGTCGAGCCGGGCGAACGCGTGGCCATCATCGGCGCCTCGGGTTCGGGTAAAAGCACGCTGCTGCATTTGCTCGGGGGGCTGGACCGGCCCACGGCGGGGCAGGTGGAGATCGACGGGCAGGACATCACGAAGCTGAACGAATCCGATATTAGCGCAATGCGCAACGGCAAGCTGGGCTTCGTTTACCAATTCCATCATTTGCTGAACGAGTTCACGGCGCTGGAGAACGTGGCCATGCCGCTGCTCATACGCCGGATGTGGCCGGATACGGCGCTGGCACAGGCGCAGGACATGCTCCGGCGCGTCGGGCTCGAGGACCGCCTGCATCACCGGCCGAGCGAACTCTCGGGTGGCGAACGTCAACGCGCGGCCGTGGCGCGCGCCATGGTGACGCGACCGCTGTGTGTGCTGGCGGATGAACCGACTGGCAATCTCGACCGCGAGAATGCCCAGAACGTTTATGAAATGATGCTGGAGCTTAACCGTGAATTGCAGACGAGCTTCATCATCGTGACCCACGATCCCGCGCTGGCTGCCAGCATGGACCGCGTATTGAAGCTGGAGGACGGCGTTCTTAAACAAATGTGAGGAGTGTTGTGTTGTTGTTTCTCCTTACACCTCGCTTCTCGCGCCTCAAGTTTTATTGTTCGTTCGGCGGAGCCGCCGCCGTTCCCATTCGCGAATTACGTGCCAGCGCCACAAGGCGTGCATGCCGAAATAGCCGGTGGCGGCGCAAATTACGCCCACCAGCAACGAGCCGGTCAAAAATGGCTTCCAAACACGGACGAGTTCCGTGGTAAACCACTCCCACGAAATTTGAAACTCGACCGCCTGGACCGGTGTGTCGAGCACCCACGCGCCAAGGCGGTAACAGAAGTAGTAAATCGGTGGCATGGTGGCGGGATTGGTGATCCATACCAGTGCCACTGCGATCGGCAAATTGACGCGATAAAAAATCGCCAAGGCCGCCGCCGGAATCATCTGAAACGGCATGGGCACGAACGCCATGAACAGCCCTATAGCGAAGGCCCCCGCGACCGAGCGCCGGTTCAGGTGCCAGAGATTGGGGTCATGCAGCAGCGTGCCGAACAGGCGCAGGTGTTTGTGATTGCGTATCTTGTGCGCGTCCGGCAGGTAACGCCTGATCAATTTTTTCGCCATGGACCACTAGTGTATAGTCTTACGAAATAATAATGTCAGCCAAGGAGCCTGGCCATCCGCTTCGCCGCGCTTGCCTTTCTCGGGGGCATCCTGCTGGTGCAGCAGTTGCCCGTATTGCCGTCCCTGTGGTGGGCGCTGTTGCTCCCGCCGCTCCTGTGGTTGTCCCTGCGTCGTCCAGCGTGGATATTTCCGTTATTTTTTGTCGCCGGTGTCGTGTGGGTGAGTTTCCGCGCCGATGCGATTCTGCAGGACAGTCTCCCGCACGAACTCGAGGGCGAAGACCTCATTGTCGAAGGACGCATTGCCGATATTCCGCAGAAAACGGTGTTCGGACAGCGCTTCGAGCTGGAAGTCGCGCGCGCCGAACGCGACGGCGAGGGGGTGCAGGTTCCGCAACGAATCCTGCTTAACAGCCACGAATTTTCCTTTCATCCGCGCGCGGGCGAAATCTGGCGTTTGCTCGTGCGTCTCAATCGCCCGCACGGATATCAGAATCCCGGCGGATTCGATTATGAAGCGCACTTGTTTCGCAGCCGCATCCGCGCCAAGGGGTATGTGCGCGAGGACATCGTCCCGCGGCGGATAGCGGAAAGCGCGGCGTGGCATGACATCGACCGGCTGCGGCAGGATCTGGGCGACCGCATCCGCGCGCAACTGCCGGACAATCCCTATGCCGGCATCGTCGTGGCGCTGGCCAACGGCGACAGCCGCGGCGTGAGCCACGAGCAATGGCAAGTCCTGCGCCAGACCGGTACGCTGCATCTGATCGCCATTTCCGGTCTGCATATCAGCCTGGTTGCCGGCATTGTTTTTTTCCTTACGCGCCGGCTGTGGGCGTTGCCCGGCGTCACCGTGCTGCGCCTGCCGGCGCCAATGTTTGGTGCTATCTGTGCATTGCTCGCCGGCGCTGCTTATGCGGCACTCGCCGGTTTTGTGATTCCCACGCAACGCGCGCTCATCATGCTGGCGGTCGCCATGTCCGGTATTCTGCTGCGTCGGCGTTTTCCGCCGTCGCAGCTGATCGCCGCGGCCGGACTGGCGGTGCTGTTGTACGATCCGCTTTCGGTCATGGCGGCAGGTTTCTGGCTGTCATTCGCGGCGGTGGCGGTGATCGTATTCGCGATTCACGGTGAACGGGCTCCACGATCGATTCTATATAAGTGGGGATATATCCAGTGGGCGATCGCGCTCGGGATGCTGCCGCTGATGCTGGCTATGTTCCAGCAAGTGTCGCTGGTCGCGCCACTCGCCAACATGCTCGCCGTGCCGGTGTTCGACCTGATGGCGGTGCCGTTTACGCTCTGCGGCGCATTGTTTCTGAACCTGTTTCCGGACTGGTTTGCGGGTTATTTTTTCAAACTCGCCGCCTGGTTGCTGCATGGACTGTGGCAAGCATTGACGTGGCTCGCGGACTTTTCCTTCAGCCAGTGGACGCAACCCGAGCCGTCATGGTGGGCATTGCTGTGCGGTGTCGCGGGCGTGGCCCTGTTGCTCGCGCCGCGCGGCTGGCCGGCACGCTGGGTGGGCCTGGCGTGGTTGTTGCCGCTTGTGCTCGTGCGACCGCCGGCACCGATGGCGGGCGAAGCTTGGTTCACTCTGCTCGACGTGGGACAAGGACTGGCGGCCGTGGTGCGTACGCAGACACATACATTAGTGTTCGATACCGGCCCGCGCTTTGGAAGTTTCGATACCGGCGCGGCTGTCGTCGAGCCTTATCTGCGCGCAGTGGGGGCGCGGCGCGTGGATACATTGATGATCAGCCACGGCGACAACGACCACATCGGCGGGGCGGAATCGGTGATGCGCGCGCTGCCGGTCGGGGAAATACTGAGCAGCGTGCCGGAACGTTTGACGTCCGCGCGATTGTGTCAGTCAGGGCAGACGTGGAGCTGGGATGGCGTGGATTTTACCGTCATGAACCCGGCCACGATTGGTTCCAGCCGCGCCAACAACGACTCCTGCGTGTTGCAGGTGCACAGCCGTTTCGGGAACGTGCTGCTGCCCGCCGACATCGAGGCCCAGGCCGAGCGGCAACTGATCGAGCGCTGGGGCGGACAGCTGCGTTCGCAGGTGCTGGTGGCGCCGCATCACGGCAGCAAGACATCGTCGACGCCCGAATTCATCGACGCGGTTGGCCCGCGTTACGTGCTGCTGCCTGCCGGATATCGCAGCCGCTACCATCATCCCAACATGGCCGTGGTGCAACGCTACGCGGAGCGTGGCATCGCCATGCGCGATTCGCCCGCTTCGGGCGCACTGGAGTTCCGTCTGCGTGCGACCGGGCTGGAAGCGATGGCGTACCGGGAGCAACACCGGCGCTATTGGTATGCGGATTGAAAGTGCCGCACTGTCTTTGAGGATTCCGTCCCGTCTGGTACATTAGCCGCACTTTTTTACATATTTTCCGTGGAATAACAGCATGTTCGAATTGATCAAGGCGGGTGGCTGGACGATCTGGCCCATCATCCTGTGTTCCGTGGCCGCCCTCGCAATTATCGGCGAGCGCCTATGGTCACTGCAGAAGAAATACGTGGCTCCGGCTACCCTGCTCGCACAGGTGCAACAGTGGCTGGGCGACAGTGATATCGAACCGGCGCGGATCGCGGCGCTGCGCGCCAGTTCGCCGCTCGGCAAGATTCTGGCGGCGGGCCTGATCAACCGCGACCATGAGCGCGAAATCATCAAGGAAGCCATCGAGAATGCCGGGCGGCATGTAGTGCCGGAACTGGAGCGTTATCTGCGCTCGCTCGGCTCGATCGCCGCGATTTCACCGTTCCTGGGTTTGTTCGGCACCGTCATCGGCATGATCGAAATGTTCTCCGGCATCGGTCAGCACGGCGTTGGCGATCCCTCGATTGTCGCGTCGGGGATTGCGATCGCATTGATCAATACCGCGGCCGGGCTGGGCGTAGCGATCCCGAGTCTGCTGTTCTACCGCTACTTCCGCGGGCGCGTGAACGATCTGCTGATCGAGATGGAAGAGGAGGCCGTGAAACTGGTGGAAATTCTGCACGGCGAGCGCGAGAGCGACTGAGGGAGGGCTCCATGAACTTCCGTCCTTCGCCCGATGAAGAACCCGAGATCAATCTGATCCCGCTGATCGACGTGTTGCTGATGGCGTTGATCTTCCTGATTGTCACCACCAGTTTTTCCACCGAGTCGCGGTTGCGCATTCGCCTGCCTGAGGCCTCGGCCGAGGTGAAAGAAAACCTGCCGTCGCTCCGCGTCACTATCGACGCCAAGGGGCAATATTACATTGCCGACCAGCAGCTGTTGAACGCCACGCCGGAGGTGCTGCGCAGCGCGCTGATGCGCGCCGCGGGCGGCAACAAGGACCCGGTGGTTGTGATCAACGCCGATGCGAAAACGCCTCACGAGGCCGTGATCCGTGTGATGGACACGGCGCGCCGTCTCGGTTTCACCCATCTCACCTTCGCCACCCAGCAACCGTCCGGCCCCGCGGCGCGTGAGTAAGGCTTCCGACACCGGCGGCAGCCTGCGGCTTTACCGCCGCCTGCTGGGTTACGCGCTCCCGTACAAAGGCAGGTTCGTGATTGCCGCGATCGGCATGATCGTGTTGTCGCTTACATCCGCGGCGTTTGCCGCGATGATGAAACCGCTCGTGGATCACGGCTTCGTCGGCAAGGACATGGACACCATCCGGCTGTTCCCGCTGCTCGTCATCGGCCTGTTTCTCGCGCGCGGAATAGCCAATTTCATGGCGCAGTATTCCGTGAACTGGGTTGGCCGGCGCATCACCTTCGACATCCGCAATGCCATCTTCACGCACCTGACGCGACTGCCAAGCGGTTTCTACGACAAGAACGCCTCCGGTGGCCTGATTTCCAAACTCATTTTCGACGTCGAGCAGATTGCCGGGGCCGTGACCGAATCGGTTTTTGTCATCATACGCGACGGCTTGACGGTCGTGGCGATGGTGGCCTGGATGATTTATCTCAACTGGAAACTGACGGTATTTTTCGCCATTCTCGCGCCGATATCGAGCCTGCTGGTGCGCACCATGAGCAAGCGATTCCGCAAAACCAGCCAGCAGATCCAGAAAAGCATGGGCGAAATTTCGCAGGTGACGCAGCAGGCCACGGAAGGGCAGCGCGTGGTCAAGGCGTTCGGCGGCCAGGAGACGGAAATCCGCGCCTTCACCGAGGTCAATGAGCGAAACCGCCGCCAGGCCATGCGTAAAGTCATGGTGTCCGCCGTCGGCATCGGCCTTGTCCAGCTGCTGGCGGCGATTGCGCTGGCGCTTGTGATCTACTTTGCGCTGCTTTCCGGGGAGATAACCGCCGGTGGTTTTGTCTCCTACATTACCGCGGTTACCTGGATGATGAATCCCGCCAAGCGTCTGAGCAAGATAAACGAGACCATTCAGACCGGACTCGCGGCGGCGCATAGCTCCTTTGCGCTGATGGACGAGCCGGCGGAAATGGATACCGGTACTGTCACGCTCGCCCAGGTGCGTGGGCGCATTGAGTATCGCCATGTCGGTTTCCGCTATCCGGTCGCGGAGTCGGAGGCGTTGCAGGACGTGTCGTTCACTATCGAGCCCGGGCAGACGGTGGCGCTCGTGGGTGCCTCCGGCAGCGGCAAGACCACGACGGCGAGCCTGCTGCCGCGGTTCTACCGGGTCAACGAGGGAGAGATCCGGCTGGACGACGTGAATATCAATGACCTGGTGCTAGCCGAGCTGCGCCGCCACATTGCCATCGTCGGACAGGAGACCCTGCTGTTCGACGACACCATCAAACACAACA
>DATICK010000186.1:0-3892 GCA_035456865.1 Sulfuricaulis sp. | reverse complement strand
CCGGCAGGCCCAGGAGCTTGTCGCGCACCGCGCCACCGACAAGATAGATATTCATATGGCAAGACGAACGAGCATAGCGAGTAGGGCTCCCTTTATCTCGCCATGCTAATGTGTGGATGCCATTTACGCCAAGTAGCGATTGCATGACACTCGTTTTCCGCACCCTCGCCCTGATTCTGCTGACCACTGTCCTCAGCGGCTGTGCCAGCCCACTGTATTACACCCAGGCAGTGTCAGGGCAGATCGAGCTACTCATGAAACGCCGTCCCGTCGAGGAGGTGGTCGCCGACCCCGCGACATCTCCGGAGACACGTCGTCAACTCGAACTGGTCCAGCGCGTTCGGGATTTCGCCAGCCAGGAGCTGGCATTGCCGGACAATTACAGTTACCGGACCTACGCGGACCTGGAACGACCGTTCGCAGTGTGGAATGTATACGCCGCGCCCGAACTGTCGCTCGAACCGAAACGCTGGTGCTTCCTGGTCGCCGGCTGCGTCCCCTACCGCGGCTACTTCGCGCGCGACCAAGCCGAGCAATTTGCCGCGAGTCTGAAACAAAAAGGCTATGACGTTTACGTCGGTGGTGTGCTGGCATATTCCACGCTCGGCTGGTTCAACGACCCGCTACTCAATACCTTTATTCAGCGCCCCGAAGCTGATCTCGCGGGGCTGCTGTTCCACGAACTTGCGCATCAGAAAATTTATGTAAGCGGCGACAGCGCCTTCAACGAGTCCTTCGCCACGGTGATCGAACTCGAAGGCGTCAAGCGCTGGTTTCAACAAAGCGGCAATGCAAAAGAAGCCGAGGCGTATCGGCAGAAAATCCAGCGGCGCGAGGAATTCGCCGCGCTGGTGCAGAAACACCGCGCGCGACTCAAGGAAATCTACGACTCGACCGTGAGCGATGCGGAAAAGCGCGCTGCAAAAGCGCGAGTGTTTGAAGAACTGCGAGATGATTACGAAAAACTGAAATCAGGCTGGAACGGCGACGCGGTTTTCGACAGCTGGTTCAAGCAGGACCTCAACAACGCGCACCTCGCCGCGATTGGTTTGTACAGCCGGTACGTCGCGGTGTTTCAGAAACTACTGGCGCAGCAGGCGGGCAATCTTGCCGCCTTCTATGGAGCAGTAGAAGAAATTAAGAGCATGCCAGCAGCTGAACGCGACGTGGTTTTGCAGAAATTTGGCGGGTCTGAGAATTAATTTTGCAGACTGGATTCCGGTTTTCGCTGAAATACATGTGATTAGCGCGATTCAAGATAGGTCGGAGCAATTGCCTCGAGGCTCGCTGGCGTGTTGCCGAACACTGCGGGGAAACCTTTTTCGCACACGCTGTCCACCTTGAGCGAACGATAATTGTCGAGCGAGAACGGCTTGCCCGGCGCGAATTCCAGCGCCGCGGCTTGCAGATACGACAAGGCATCATTCAGTCCGATGATGCACACGCGCTTGCCGATGAGCCTGGCGACGTATTTCACGATCTCGCGCAGCGTGTACACTTTCGGGCCACAGAGGTCGTAGTGCTGCCCGAAGGTCTTGTGGTTGTCGAGTGATTCCACAAACGAACGTACAACGTCTTCGACATACACCGGCTGAAAGCGCGCCTGGGGACAGGCGAGCGGGAACACGCCGGGCGTGAGGCGCAGCAGGCCGGCAAAGCGATTCAGAAAGCCATCGCCCGGACCGAAAATGACCGAAGGGCGGAAACTCGTGACGTGAAAATCCGCGCTCTCGGCGCGTTGCACCGCCTCCTCGCCCATGGCCTTGGTGCGCAGGTAATGGCTCGGGGCGGCGGGTGAGGCATGCAGTGCGCTCATGTGCAGCAGTCGTGTCACGCCCGTCTGGCGGCAGGCCTCGACGATCATCGAAGGCAGCTCGGTATGCACCCGTGCGAAGCCGCGTCCGTCCCGGCCTTTTTCGTTGAGGATGCCGACCAGGTTGATGACGGTGTCGCGGTCCTCGAACTGCCTGCGCAGAAATTCAGGGTCGTACACATCGCCCTGCACCAGCCGCACCGTCGGCAATACCAGCAGGTCGCGCTGGCGTTCGCGGTGGCGCGTGAGGATGACGATGTCGTGCCCGGATTCGGAGAGGCGCGCGGCGAGGCGCTTGCCGACGAAGCCGGTTCCACCCAGCAGGCAGATTTTGTGCGTGGACATGGGTATGCCATTTGAGTCCGGAAATACCAGCTAAGTTCTACAAGCCCTGGTGCACGGGGTCAAGCGCCGTCGATGCCACGCTACGAGTGGCATGCAGAAAACCGTTGGAGGGAATTCGAGAGACGATCAGGGTAAAGGATGATTGACGCGCGCCGGGCGGCACAACGTCTTTTTAGTCCTCCGGGCGATAGACGGAATACCCGATGTTGCGGCGTTTGGACGCATACATGGCCACGTCGGCGTTCTTGCACAGGGTGGCGACATCTTCACCGTGCTGCGGATACACGGCGATACCGATGCTGCAGGCGCTCTTGAGCGTGTTGTCACCGACCTTGAAAGACGGCTCCAGGACTTTGATCAACTTCTCGGCGACCTTCACCGCTCCGGCCTCGTCGGTCGAGGGAAGAACAAGGGCGAACTCGTCGCCGCCGAGACGGCCAGCCGTGTCCGATTGACGCAGGACGCGGCGCAGACGCAAGGCCACCATCTTCAGCATACTGTCGCCTGCTTCGTGCCCGTGCCGGTCGTTGACCTCCTTGAACTGATTAAGGTCGATTATGGTAAACGCCAGTGGTTTTTTCTCGCGCCGGGCGATCAGGATTCCTTGCTGCAACCGGTCCTCGACCAGCGAACGGTTCGGCAGGTCCGTCAGCATGTCGTGCAGCGCCAGGTGTTCGAGCTCCTTCACTGCGTCGGCCAGGGCGGAGGTCCGCTGCGCCACGCGCCTTTCCAGCTCGATGTTCAGCGCTTGCATATCGCGCTGGTACGCTTCGGTTTCTTCCTTGACCTTGCTCAGCTGGTCGAACAGCGCGGCATTCTCTATGGCAAAACTGACTTGGGTGGCGAACAAAGACAGCAGATGGAGATCGCGTTTGGTGAAGTCCCCGCCACCGATCTTGTTGATCCCGCTCAGACCGCCGAGAAAACGACGTTTGCCGACGAGGGGCACGAGCAGGATGCTGCCCGCTTCCTTCTCCCATTTGTTGCGCTCGGTCTCATCGAGTTCATCCAGCACGCCGTGCCACCAGGCGCGTTTGTTCCTCAATACCCAGCCACAGACACCGATTTCCGTGGGCAGCGACTGGCCCACGATCTCGTCTGCGTTTTTCCCGCACCCGGCCTGATAGGTGTACGCAGTCCCGTTATCGTTCAGTATCGGCAGCAACACGGTTTCGGCCATGATGAGATTCCGCGCGCGCTCCACGGCCAGCTGAAAGACCTTTTTCAGGTCCAACTCGCTGTTGATCGCATCGGCGGTTTCCTTGAGCAGCGAAATCTCTATTTCGCGGTCGCGCAGCTCGCTTTCAAGAAGAAAGATGCGCTTTTCCAGACTTACCAAAGGAGTTTCCCCATGCAATAAATTCCGTTTAACGAGGTGCTAGCAGCCTTCAGGATTCAGGTTCCGTATGGGGAGTCACACGTCAGTGGGGCCCCACATTGGAAGTGTAGATCAAGCGATTCGGGCGAGGCGGCCCCTCTCACAGGATGGACGACAGGATATGGCGACCGGGACCGGTGGCCCGATCCTGGCCGCCGGCGCTCACTTTTCCGCGGGATAAACGCTCTGCATGCGCTCCTGCAGACGTGCCGGGCGACTGCCGAGGCGATGATCGTACACGGTGGTATAGGACATGACGTTTTTCACGTAGTCGCGCGTCTCGCCGAACGGGATGGTTTCCACCCAGATGTCGGCGTCCAGTGTCTTGTCCGGCAGCCATGAGTTCACGCGATTCG
>DATICK010000185.1:0-3921 GCA_035456865.1 Sulfuricaulis sp. | reverse complement strand
CGACGATACCCGTGATCCATGAAAACCAGCGGAACCCGCGGTAGTGGTCGAACGCGAAGTGACGCAGCATATGCAGCCCCATCGCCAGCACCATGCCGTCGGAAGCGTAGCGATGCAGGCCGCGGATAACCTGTCCGATATACCAGTGGTTGTGCGTGATATGCTCGACGGAGGCATACGCTTCTTTCACACCGGTATCGAAGAAGGCATACAGATAGACGCCGGTCACCACCGCCACCCAAGTCATGAAGTAGGCGATCGCGCCGAGGTGATACAGGGGATTGAGCCGGTCGCCGAAAACGGCGTTGAATATTTTCTCCAGGCGCAGGAACAGCCACTGCCCGGTCAGCCGTACGTATTTCATGCCGAAGAATTTCTCCCGAAACACCGAAAAATGGTGCACATTCGTATCAGGCGGGTATCGCATGAGCCTTGATTCAGGTCAATGGGCCGCGTGATCATGGGGCGGTACCGTCTCCATCAAGACCGATTCAAACCGAAACGGGCGATCGGATGGCAAGAATTGACGTCGTCAGCCTTTCAGCGCTGGCTTAACCCTTTATTGCCTATGCCTTTGGGAGACATTGTGGTGAAAAAAGATAATGGGGCACAAATCACGGTTGCCGCGCCACGTCTCGACTCAAAACACCGCGAGATCTACTCGTGAATCTGCCCCATGAGTTCGCCCGCACCGAATGTGTCTTTGGCGGCGATCAGGCCGCGCGCGGCGTCGACCTGACCCCAGGTATTCCACAGTAATACACCGCGCACGCGCCCGGCCTTGAGATAATACACAACCCCCTGGCGGAACGGCTCCTTCCAGTCTTCGACGATATCCATGCCGGCGCCGAATTCGCCAACCGCTTCGTAACCCAGATCGAACAGGTCGGAATAAAAGTAGGGCAGGTGTTCGTATTTTTCCGAGGCGCCGGCCATGTTGCGCCCGGCCATCGCGCCCATGGTATTGGCATTGTCCTCGTGTTCAACGCGTCGGCGCATGTCGAGCGCCGGGCTATAAAAGTTGGCGACGTCGCCAGCGGCGAAAATGTCGGGTGGTGCCGCGCGCAGCTGCTCGTCGACCACGATGCCGTTGTCGATCTTGAGGCCGAGCGACTTAGCCAGGCCGACCTCGGGTTCAATGCCGATGCCGGCGACGACCGCGTCCGCGGACAAGGCCTTGCCGCCCTCGGTGTTGACGGTGAATCGCTCGCCCTTTTTTTCCAGGGCGCGGACTTTCTCTCCGGTCAGTACGTCGACGCCTTTCCCGCGAAAATAACCGTTGAGGAATTCGGATAGCTTGGGCGGATAAATGCGCGCGCCGATGCCGGCGTCGGGAAACAACATGGTAATCTTGCAGCCGTTGGTGGACAGGGCGGCGGCGATTTCCGAGCCGATGAATCCTCCGCCGATGACGATGAATTCGGACTTGCGGTCAGCCAGCGCACGCAGGCGCTGGTAATCATCGAGCGTGCGGAAGTAGATGACGCCGTCAGGAGCTGACGGCAGACGTCGCGCAACGCCGCCCGTCGCCATCAACAGCTTTTCATAACGGTAGACTACACCGTGGCTGTCGGTGATGGTTTTCGCGGCGACGTCGCCGCTCACCGCGCGCGTGTCCAGAAAAATATCAGCCATGGCCTGTCCGGTTTTGCGCCAGATGGAGTCGAGCGGTTTGCCGGCCCATAATTTCTTCGACAGCGGCGGACGGTCGTATGGAGGGTGTTTTTCGCCGCTCAGTACGGCGATATTTCCACTGTTGTCGCGCTCGCGGATGCCGTGAACCGCCGCATCCGCCGTCATGCCGCCGCCGACTATCACGTATTGGTAGTTCTTCATCGTCATGTCATTCGCTCCTCTCCGCCTTCTGGTATACCCGAGCACCGGCCAGGGGAAAATGGGGCCAGAATATTAGCGGCAATTGTACTCTGACCCCGGTATTCGAGTCGGTTTGCCGGTGTGTTGAGCGGCATCTCCGACCAGCGTCAGCGTTTTTTTTGCCAGGCCGGTCATGCTCCGGCATCCTTTGCCGCCAGTCCGCCGATCGCCGACCAGTCGAGCTTGTCGCCGCCATGGGCGAGCAAGGTCAGGAATCGGTCCCGGAGCAGGCTCGCCAGCGGCATCGGCACTCGCAGCTCTTCGGCGGCGGCCAGCGTCAGCCGGATATCCTTCTGGCCGAGCGGCGCCGCGAAGCCCGCCGGCTCGAATATTCCGCCGGCAATCAACCCGCCGTAGGTCTTGTAAACGGGAGCGTTGAACAAGGTGGCTGTCAGCATCTCCAGATACTGCCGCTGATCGACGCCGCCCTTGGCGACGAGCGCCAGCGCTTCGCCAAGCGATTCAATCACCGAAGCGATCAGGAAGTTGCCGCTGAGCTTCACGAGGTTCGCGGCCTTCGGCGACTCCGAGAGCACGAAGGTCTTCTGTCCCATGGCATCGAAGAGCGGGGCCGCGAATCGGACCGCGGCCGGTTCGCCGGCGGCGACGATGAACAGTTTGGCCGCCGCCGCTGCGTCGGGGCGGCCGAACACCGGCGCCGAGACGAAACGCTGACCGACCTTGGCATGGGCCTCCGTCAGTTTCTCCGACAAGGCGACGCTGATCGTGCTCGATGAAACATGAACGGCACCCGCCGGCAGACTGTGAATGATGCCATCGGTTCCGAACGCAATGCTCTCCACGGCATCGTCATTCGCTAGCATGGTGATGATCGCCTCGCCCCGGCACGCGTCGGAAACACGGTTGGCCGCCTTCGCGCCCTGTGCAACCAAGGCGGCGGCCTTCTCCGGCGTTCGGTTATAGACCGTTACGTGATGGCCGGCCTTCAAGAGGTTGGCCGCCATGCCGGCGCCCATGCGCCCCAGTCCGATAAAGCCGACATTCATGGTATTTCTCCTTAGTTAGAGAAAAGGAAAAGTGGGGTTAGATCACAGTTTTCGCTAATATTAAGTGGGATCTGTGATCCGACCCAATTTATCAATTAGGGTACATCAATGGCCGTTGAGTTCTGGTTCGAATTCGCAAGCACTTACTCTTATCCTGCCGCATTACGCATCGAGGCGCTCGCCCGATCGGAAGGCGTGCCTATTGTTTGGAAGCCGTTTCTGTTGGGCCCCATCTTTCGCACGCTAGGCTGGAGCGATTCTCCCTTTAACCTCCAACCTGTAAAAGGACGTTACATGTGGCGCGACCTGGAGCGCATCTGTGCGGAACTTTCAATCTCGTTCCGCCGCCCCTCGCAGTTCCCGCGTAACGGACTGCTCGCGGCGCGCATTGCCTGCTGGTTTGAGGGGAAGCCTTGGGTTCCGGAGTTTGTGCGCTCCGTGTACCGGGCGAATTTTGCCGAGGATCTCGACATCTCGAGCGCCTCGCTGCTGGAGAGCCGTCTCGACAGTCTGGGCCAGCCCGGGGCCGCCCTGATCCAGCAAGCGCAGTCACCCGAAAGCAAGGAAAAACTTCGTGCCCAGACGGAGCGTGCCGTGGCGCTCGGGATCTTTGGGGCGCCGACGTTGGTGGTCGGCCCTGAATTGTTCTGGGGAAATGATCGGCTTGCGGCGGCTATGTCCTGGTACAAGACTCATCAACAAGCGGGCGCAGTCAAACAACTCACTTAGTCTGACAATTGGGGCCTGATCGCTGATTCCGCTAACAGAAAAACAGGGTTAGCCCAATCTGGCCCCGGTTTACGCGAGCCTGGCCCCTTTAATACTCAGATTCGTCCCGCTGCGCTAGGCGATCTGCCCCACCAGCGCGGCCAGCGAGCGGGCGGGGTGCACCTCGGGGGTCACGTTGTAGCCCAGGAGCTTGTCGATCTGGCTGGTGGAGAACATGCCGATCACGCGTTGTGATTGCGTGGCCCTGTCGGTCTTCACCACCAGCGCGTGCTGGCGTTGCTGCTTGCGCAGGGTCTCGACGATGTCGCCC
>DATICK010000184.1:0-4133 GCA_035456865.1 Sulfuricaulis sp. | reverse complement strand
CTCATCACGTCATCCCCATTCAACTGTAGGGTGGTTTTAACGCCACCATAAAATCAAGGGGGCGATGCCCCCTTGATATTCTCGCTTCTATTCGCCGACGTCCGGATCGGAGGCCTCTTTCTTTCCTCGCTCTCCGCCCTTCGGCTTGGCGCGGGCTACGCGCTTGGGTTTTTCGGCCGGCTTCACGGCGTCGGCGATCACGACAGCCGCTTCGGGCTCGGCGGTCGCGTCATCGTGCGAAGCCATCGGTTTCTTCCTCGCGGTCACCTTGATCTTCGCGGGCTCTTCCTTGACCTCGACAAACTCGTCGTCACCCGAAACGATCGTCGCTTGACGCTGTTCCTGTCCGGCGAGGATGGCGTCCGCCGCCGCATGCGCGTAGAGCTGGATGGCGCGGATGGCGTCGTCATTGCCCGGAATGACGTAGTCCACGCCATCGGGCTTGCAATTGGAATCGACCACGCCGACGACCGGAATGTTCAGCTTGTTGGCTTCGGATACCGCGATATATTCGTGGCCGACGTCGATGACGAACACCGCATCCGGCAGGCCGGACATCTCCTTGATGCCGCCGAGGCTCTTCTCGAGCTTGACGCGCTCGCGATCGAGCGTCAGCAGTTCCTTCTTGGAAAGCTTCTTGCTGCTGGTCTCATCCGCCAGAACCGACTCGAGCATCTTCAGCCGCTCGATCGATTTTTTGACCGTGCGATAATTGGTCAGCATTCCGCCCAACCAGCGGTGATTCACGTACGGACTGCCGCAACGCGCGGCGGCCTCGCTGACGATATCCGTCGCCTGGCGCTTGGTGCCGACGAACAGGACCGTGCCGCCGTTGGCGATAAGCTTGGTCAGATAACCCATTGCCTCGTTGAACAGCGGCAGGGTTTTTTCCAGGTTGATGATGTGGATACGGTTGCGCTCACCGAAAATATAGGGGCGCATCTTGGGGTGCCAGTACCGCGTCTGGTGGCCGAAATGCACGCCGGCCTCCAACATCTGGCGCATGGATATAGTGCTCATGATTTCTCCTTCGGGTTTTTCCGCCGCGGACCCCATGTATCAATCCAGCCACGATTTAAAGTGGCCGGACACCCGGATGCATGTGCCGGTGCCGCGTGTGGGTTTAGGTTGAACTACATAACTGCGGGCGGCTTTATACCATAGCGCGGGGATAACGACAATGTTTTCATGGGTTTGGACGAAAAAACATGTGTAAAAGGGCTTTTTAAAATGACTCTATTCCCGGACAATACGGCCGAAGCCATCATCCCAGCCATGCCCGTCACCATCAAAACCCCCGAGGAAGTCGAAAAAATGCGTATCGCCGGCCGGCTCGCCGCCGAGGTGTTGCGCATGATCCGGCCGCACGTCCAGCCGGGCATCACCACTGGGGAGCTCGACCGGATCTGCCACGATTATATCGTCAACGTGCAGCAGGCCGTTCCGGCACCGCTCAACTACAAGGGTTTCCCCCGTTCCATCTGCACCTCGGTGAATCATCAGGTGTGCCATGGCATTCCGGGCGACAAGAAGCTCAAAAAAGGCGACATCGTCAACATCGACATCACCGTCATCAAGGACGGCTTTCATGGCGACACCAGCAAAATGTTTTATATCGGCGAACCGTCGATACAGGCGAAACGGCTGGTACAGATCACCCACGAATGCATGCTCAAGGGCATAGCCACGGTTCGGCCGGGAACACGGCTCGGCGACATCGGCCATGCTATCCAGCAACACGCCGAGGCGCACGGCTTTTCGGTCGTACGCGAATACTGCGGTCACGGCATCGGACGCGAATTCCACGAAGACCCCCAGGTGCTACACTACGGCCAGCCGGGAACCGGGATGACGCTTGCGCCCGGCATGACATTCACCATCGAGCCCATGATCAACGCCGGCAAGAGAGAAGTGAAGCTGCTTCCCGACAACTGGACGGTGGTGACGCGCGATCATTCGCTCTCCGCGCAATGGGAACACACCGTGCTGGTGACAGACAAGGGTCACGAGGTTCTCACGCTCGTGCCCGGCGACAACCCATGAACTTTTTCGAACCGTCCGCGAGGCACTGATCTCCACCGTGTCCATCGTCAAGGACAGTCTGTTCAATGGACGGGAATTCGACCAAACACTGGCCGGCGCCAATAATCCTTTGCCGCTATTTCGCACCGCGCTGCAAACTGGACGCGAAATCTTAAGACAACGGTTTTACGACAAAAGCGAAGCCGACACGCTCGTCACTGCCCACGCCTGGCTGATTGACCAGCTCATGACGCGCGCCTGGCGCAGACACCTGCCCCTGCTGCCAGACGGGATTCCGGTAGCCCTGGTGGCAGTGGGCGGTTACGGACGCGGCGAGCTGCATCCCGCGTCCGACATCGACGTCATGATACTTCTCGACAAGAACGATTCCGTCAAAACACGTGCCTTCATCGAAACGCTGGTGCGATTTTTCTGGGACATGGGGCTCGAGGTCGGGCACAGCGTACGCACCCTCAAGGACTGCGTACGCGAGTCGAAAAACGACCTCACGGTGGTTACGAATCTCATGGAAGCACGTTTAGTCGACGGCGACGAGAAACTTTTCGAGAAAATGCGCCACGTCACCCATGCCTCCAAGATATGGCCAAGCCGCAAGTTTTTCGCCGCCAAACGGCAGGAACAGATCGTTCGCCATCATCGTTTCGACGACACCGCCTACAACCTGGAGCCGAACGTCAAGGAAGGCCCGGGCGGACTGCGCGACATCCAGATGATCTCGTGGGTCACGCAGCGGCAATTCGATACTTCCTCGCTGCACGACCTGGTGGGGCACGGCTTTCTGAGCGAGGAGGAATACCATACGCTCATTCGCGAGCGCGATTTCCTGTGGCAGGTGCGGGCCGGACTGCATTACCTCGCCGGGCGGCGCGAGGACCGGTTGTTGTTCGACCACCAGCGGGCGCTGGCCAGGGAATTCGGTTACACCGACCGTCCCGGCTTTCTCGCCGTCGAGCAGTTCATGAAACGCTATTACCGCACGGTCAAGGAACTCTCGCTGCTTAGTGAAATCCTGCTGCAACATTTCGACGAAGTCATCCTGGCGCGCGGCCGCACGAAAACCAAGCCGATCAACCGCCGCTTCCGGTCGCATTACGGATTCGTCGAGGTCACGCACCCACGGGTGTTCGAGCGCGCGCCTTTCGCCATGCTGGAGATTTTCCTGATCCTGCAGCAGCACCCTGAACTCAAAGGCGTGCGCGCCGGAACGATCCGGCTGATTCGCGCCAACCTGCACCGTATTGACGACTCGTTTCGCCAGGATCTCGCCTGCCGCAGTCTGTTCATGGAAATCATGCGCCAACCGCGCGGCATCACCCACGAACTGCGGCGAATGAATGCCTACGGCGTGCTCGGCGCCTACCTGCCGGCCTTCGGGAAAATCGTCGGCCAGATGCAACACGACCTGTTTCACGTTTACACAGTCGATGCGCATTCGCTGATGGTCGTGCGCAACTTGCGGCGCTTCACCGTGCCGGAATTCCGTGGCGAGTTTCCATTAGCCAGCGAACTCATCCAAAAGCTCGTCAAGCCCGAGCGCCTGTATCTCGGCGGCCTGTTCCACGACATTGCCAAGGGACGTGGCGGAGACCATTCACAGCTGGGCGAAGCCGAGGCCGAAACATTCTGCCGTCTGCACAATCTGAGCGAGTACGACACCCGCTTCATCTGCTGGCTGGTGCGCCATCACCTCGTGATGTCGAGCACCGCACAGCGCGAGGACATCTCGGACCCCGACGTGCTGATGCATTTTGCGCAGCTGGTCGGCGATCAGGAACATCTCGACAACCTGTATCTGCTCACCGTGGCGGACATGCGCGGCACCAGCCCTGCCGTGTGGAACGCCTGGAAAGGAAGACTGCTGTCGCAGCTCTACAGCGCCACCTCGCGGCTGCTGCGCCGCGGCATCGCCCAGCCAATCGACCTGCAGGAACACATTGCCGACCTGCGCCGGTCGGCGCTGGAAAAACTGGCTCCGGCCGGACTTTCCGAGACACAGGTCAACCGTTTCTGGCAGGACCTGGACGGGGAGTATTTCCTGCCTTACGACGCCGAGAGCCTGGCGTGGCACGCGCAGGTGATTGCCGGGGCCG
>DATICK010000183.1:0-2171 GCA_035456865.1 Sulfuricaulis sp. | reverse complement strand
CGGAGTTTGAGTGTTTTCAGGATTTCGGCGGAAACGGCCACCGGGCTCTGGTCGCCGGCGACGGTGCGTATGCGTGGCATCGCGGAATCCCCGCGGGAGAATTCATAGGGAAGCGATTGACCGAGTTTGCGCACGTCTTCGATGCCGCGCCCCATCAGGCGCTTCACCGACGCAATGGTATTAAGTGGATCCTCGTGCGCCACGGCAATGGCGTCATGGCCAACGATGGGTCCGTCTTCCACACGGTAACGCACCACCGATGGCAGCAGGTGACGTCCCTGACCGTCCGGCAAGGTTTCCGCCACGCCGCTGCGGACGCAGGCAACGAGCGAATTGGTGGTGCCGAGATCGATGCCCACCGCGTAACGGCGTTCGTGCGGCGCCGGCGTTTGCCCCGGTTCGCTGATCTGAAACAATGCCATGGTAATTGATTCGATTATTTAACCGCCAAGGCGCCAAGAAAGCATGATCCAGAAACTTGGCGTTCTTGGCGGTTAAGAATTCCTTAAATCAGTTCTTCTTCGAGACTGTCGATTTCCCGGCGCATCTTTTTCAGAAACTGCATCTCTCGCACCGCGTTGCGTGCCTTTCCGCATCCGTCCGGCGAGTCGTCGGCGAAGGCACGTCGAAATTGTCCAATCTTGTCCTGCAGCCGCTGCTCGATCCGGTTCGCCAGAACCGCCAGCTGCTTGTGCGGATTATCCGCCTGTCTTACTTCCTCAAGTTCTTCGCGCAACTCCATCTGCTCTATCAGAAACGCCGGGTCCATCGTCGTGTCAGTTTCATCGTCAAGATCGACACCGCGCAGACTTAAAAGATATCGTCCCCGTCGCACCGGGTCCTTGAGTGTCTGGAAGCCCTCGTTGACCAGCGCCGTCATCTGCAGCGAGAGGCGGCGATCCTGGTCGGAGGCATTGGCAAACTTGTCCGGATGGACGCGTCGCTGCAACTCACGGTAACGTACGGCCAATTCAGCGGTGTCGATATCGAAAGTCACCGGCAGCCCGAACAACTCGAAATGATTTTTTCCCGGAGCGGGGTGCATGCCGGTGATGTCGACGTCTCAGACGTTGAAGCTTTCGCCGCAGCCGCAGCTGTCCTTGACGTTGGGGTTGTTGAACTTGAATCCCTCGTTCAGCCCCTCACGCGTGTAATCGAGTTCGGTACCGTCGAGATAGATGAGACTCTTCGCGTCGACGATGACTTTCGCGCCGTGGCTCTCGTACACGTGATCATCGGGTTCGATCTTGTCCGCGTACTCGATCACGTAAGCCTTTCCCGAGCAGCCGGATGCCCGCACGCCGACACGCAGACCTTCGCCCTTGCCGCGTTTTTCAATAAACTTTCGCACGCGCTCGGCGGCGGCCTGGGTCATGGTAATTGCCATATCTGTCATATTCTCCGTTTTGCCTGACCAAAAAATATCAGGCGGCGTCGGCCTTTGAGTCCTTGCCGGTTGCCTTGGTCTGGTAATCCGCAATCGCCGCCTTGATGGCGTCCTCGGCCAGCACCGAGCAGTGGATTTTCACCGGCGGCAGCGCGAGCTCCTCGGCAATCTGGGTGTTCTTGATCTTGCCCGCTTGCTCAATGGTTTTGCCCTTGACCCACTCGGTCAACAGCGAGCTCGAGGCGATGGCACTGCCGCAACCATAGGTCTTGAACTTGGCATCCTCGATGACGCCCTGTTTGTTGACCTTGATCTGCAATTTCATAACATCGCCGCAAGCGGGCGCACCGACCATGCCGGTGCCCACGTTTGGGTCGGTCTTGTCCAGCACGCCCACGTTGCGCGGATTCTCGTAATGGTCCAAAACCTTGTCACTGTATGCCATGTTTGTGTCTCCTGAAAATAGCCAGAATCATTATCTGCTCAATGCGCCGCCCACTGCACCTTGCTGAGGTCGACACCTTCCTGATGCATCTCCCACAGCGGTGAAAGCTCGCGCAATTTTGCGACTTTTTCCTTCACCAGCGCGGCAGCGTAGTCAACCTCTTCTTGGGTGGTGAAGCGCCCGAGGGTGAAACGAATCGAACTGTGCGCCAGCTCGTCGTTGCGCCCGAGCGCCCGCAGCACGTAGGAAGGCTCCAGGCTGGCCGAAGTGCAGGCCGAACCCGAGGAAACCGCGATGTCCTTGAGCGCCATGATGAGCGACTCGCCTTCGACAAAATTG
>DATICK010000182.1:0-12106 GCA_035456865.1 Sulfuricaulis sp. | reverse complement strand
ATCAGCAGGATCATATTGTGCAGTTCGAGAATCTTGTGAGCGACAGGGGTGACGGGTTTCTGGAAATTGAGCGCGTACTCGGCGAAAACCGCCGGCGCCGCCAACCACAGACCCACGCCCAGGATCAGGCGGGACACGATGCCTGGGAATTCTCTTATAAGTTTTCTGGACATGCCTTTCTCCCGTATCGTAAATATCAATATATTCCGCAATCGGACTGTGTCCGCGCTATTCATTTCCCGGTCGATCGACCATGCAGCGCTGGACTTTATGCAGCCGTATTACCAAGGAAGCTCTGATTAAGTCATTCCCGCGAACTACATCACCTTTCCTCGTCGGGAAAGTGAACGGTTCGGGCGTATGAGAAAACTCAGGCCTTCGCCGGTGTCTTTTTCAGGCGCATCACAGGTCCATCCTCACTTACGCCTGCCGTAACAATCCGGATTTCACCGCTGATCCAGAATATTGATCTAGATCAAGCCATTTTGGGCGCGCGCAAATTATCACATGCGACAAATCGCCGCAATACGTGAATCAAGCAAAAAACAGGTGTTTTTCAGGTGATTTGAGCGATACCGCCACGATCCACGGCCGCTTCACACAGCTACAAAAAGGCAGCCTTACTTCAGAGAAGTGAGATGCATTATCGTTTCGCTTGAAAAACCCAGCGTAGACACGCCGTGATCGTCAGGCGACCGATAGGGGAAATGCGCCAGCAGTGGCGCGGGGATTCTTTCATTCAGGGCGGCGATATTCTCGTCCACGTGCGTCATGGCCGGATCGATCTGGTTGGCGATCCAGCCGGCGAGCGGCGCGCCAGCGTGCTGGATCGCCGCCACCGTCAACAGCGCATGATTGAGACAACCCAGGCGCAGGCCGACAACAAGAATCACCGGCAGGCGCATGGCGCGCGCGACATCCGCCATCGTCAGGTGTTCGCCCAGCGGCACCATCCAGCCGCCGATACCTTCGACAACCAGCCACGGTGCTTTTTGCCGCAGGCGCTGAAAACTCTCGAAAATTTTTTCGTTACGGATTTCCTTCCCGCTTTCTTGCGCGGCGAGGTGCGGCGCCGTCCCCGGCGCAAACGCATAAGGATTAACCTCCGCGTAATCAACCGCGACACCGCTCGCCGCCTGCAGCCGTTCGGCGTCCTCGCTGCGCAAACCTGCGGCCGTTTCCCGACAGCCGCTCGCAACGGGCTTCATGCCGATGGCGCGACTTCCTTCGCGCGCCAGCGCCTCTAGCAGCAGGCAGGCCGTCCGGGTCTTGCCCACGCCGGTGTCCGTTCCGGTAATGAACCAGCCGCCGCTCATCACACTCTCCGTCCAACGCGGCCAACGGGAACCACGGCGATGCCATCGCGTGCATGAATCGCCCCGGTCTCCGGTACCCAGGCATGGCCATACACCGCTTCGTAGGTCGCGGGAATCTTCCCGTGCTGCGCCAAAGTTTCGTAGGCCACGCGGAAACGCGCAAATCTCGTCTTTCCGGTCAGTCCGCGTGTACGGTTCAGCGCCACGTTATGAGCGCCGAGTTGCTTGATGTCACGCATCACGTCCAACACACTGGCGTAGGTCAGCGTGAAAGGCTCCATGTCCATGACCGGATCGGCGAAACCGGCGTGTATCAGCATATCGCCGATGTCGTGCATGTCGATGAAGGCATGCACATGCGGCGCATCGTCCGCCGCGCGCCATGCGTCGCGCAATTCGCACAAAGTATCCGGGCCGAAAGTAGTGAACATGAGCAACCCTCCGGGGCGCAACACACGCCGGGCCTCGGCAAACACCGCGCGCGGGTCGCACCATTGCAGCGCGAGATTGGAGACGATCATGTCGACGGACGACGTGGCCAGCGGCAGGCGCTCGGCATCCCCGCAGGCAAAGCCGTCGCGTCCGGTCAGCCGGCGCCACCAGCCGGCATTGCGGCGCGCCCGGTGCGCCATCGCCTCGACGATATCCAGACCCAGCACACGCGCGCGGGGATAGCGTTTCATCAGTTTCCTGACGTCATAGCCCGTACCGCAACCGATGTCGAGAATGACCTTCGGCTTGAGCCGCACCACCTCCAACCGCGCCAGCAGGCGATCGGCGATTTCGCGTTGCAGCACTGCGACCGCATCGTAAGTATCGGTGGCATGCTCGAAAGACTCGCGCATGCGCCGCTTGTCGAGCACCATTATTGACCCGGCACGATCGCTGTTAAACGAAGACGACATGCGATAAGGATTTCATGTTTTTGATAGTAAAGGGAGTGCCGGGTCAATAATGAAAATCATTTTGAATTTCCAAATTATTGAGGCGGCAAGGCAGCGGCAAACCACGGCCATGAAGGATACACGCCACGGTACATATTCAATAGATTCATGCCGCCTCAATAATTTCAGCCATGCATGAAATCCTTCAGCTTTTCCAGGAAATATGGCGTGTGCGACAGAAACGGCGCGTGCCCGGCGCCGGACACCAGTTCCAGCTGCGCGTTGGGCAGTTGCGCGGCCAGAAACCGCGCCGCGCCAACTGGCACGATGCGGTCGCGTTCGCCATGCACCACCAGCGTGGGTGCCGCGATTCCGGGAAGGGCGGCGCGACGGTCCTCTTCCCTGAGCAGCCGCAACCCCTCGTGCAGCGCCGCCGCAGGAGGTTCTCCGTGACGGAACATTTCATCGCGTAACCGGCGCAGTACACCTCGGTCTTCGCCGGCGGCCATTTGCAGGCTCAGGAAGCGATCGAGCGTGGCGGCATAGTCCTGCTCGAGATTGAGCGCGAATTGCTCCAATACCGCGAGCGTCATGGCGTGCGGCCAGTCGGCCGACTGGACGTACTTCGGCGTGGTGCCGACCAACACCAATTTCGCCACCGCCTGCGGGTTGCATTGCGCGGCGGCGAGCGCCACAAAGCCCCCCAGCGACCAGCCGATCCAGATCGCCGGACCGGAAAGGACGCGCCGCACTTCTTCCGCCAGAATATCGGCGGTGAATTCGCGCGGCAGGTAATCACGCGAGCGCCCGTGGCCGGGAAGATCGGGAACAGTCACGCGAAAGTCGGCCGAAAGCGCGCGGGCCACGTCCGTCCATATGCCACCGTGTTGCGCCCAACCATGAACCAGGATCACATCGAGTCCCTGGCCGTGCTGCTCATAATAAAGTGTCATCCGGATATCGCCTCGGCCAGCGCTTCCAGAAGTTGATCCACCTGTTTTGCCGTGTGCACAGCGGAAAAGGTGATGCGCAGGCGTGCCGCGCCTTCCGGCACCGTGGGCGGCCGGATGGCAGTAACCAGTATGCCGCGCTCGCGCAAACGACGGCTCGTCTCGACGGCCGCCTGAGCCTCGCCGAGTATGAGCGGTTGAATGGGCGTGGGCGATGAAGTCAGAACAAAGCCGAGTTGCTGCGCGCCGGCACGAAATTGCGCCACGAGCGCTTGCAGCCGTTCGCGCCGCCAGCTTTCCTCCCGGACAATGCCGAGGCTGGCGCGCACGGCCTCGGCCACCGCCGGCGGCAGCGCCGTGGTATATATATAAGTACGCGCCCGCTGGATCAGGGTCTCGATCAATGCCGCCTCCCCCGCCACGAAGGCACCGAAGACGCCGAGGGCCTTGCCGAGCGTACCCATGAGTATTGCCGGTGGGACCAAGGGCACTCCCAGATGCTCGAACGATCCCCGGCCGTTTTTACCCAGAACACCGATACCATGCGCGTCATACGCGAGTAATCGCATACCGTGTTTCGAAGCCTGACGAGTCAGTTCAGCCAAAGGCGCGATGTCGCCGTCCATGCTGAAGACGGCGTCGGTCGTGATGAGCCCGGGCCGCTGGTCCCTGGCCAGCATCTCTGCCAGCCATTCCGTGTCGGCATGGGGATAACGGCTGACCTTTGCGCGGGTCAGGCGCGCGGCGTCGATCAGCGAAGCGTGGTTAAGGCGGTCCTCGAAAATGTGGTCGTGGCGATCGGTGAGCACGCTCACCACGCCGAGATTCGCCATGTAGCCGGTCGAGAACAGCAGGGCGCGCTCGACACCGACGAAATCCGCCAGTTCTTCCTCGAGCGCATGGTGGGCGCGACTGTGGCCGCTGACGAGATGCGACGCGCCGGCACCGACGCCATAGCGTTCAGCACCGGCGCGGAAGGCGGCAACCACTGCCGGGTGATTTGCCAGCCCCAGGTAGTCGTTGCTGCAGAACGACAGCAACGTCTCATCGCCGACGCGTACCTCAGCTCCCTGCGGCGAATCCAGCACAAGACGCTCGCGATAGAGATGTCCGGCGCGGCGTAGCGCCAGTTCCTGTTCCAGTGGTTTCATGAATAATCGGGCGGTGGTTGGCGTGGAGCGATGCGGAAAGACATGGGATTCAGGCTCACTCAAAAAAGTAGCCTTGCTCGCTGCGCTCGTTTGTCTCGCCGCGAAACTGTAGCCCTACTCGCTTCGCTCGTTCGTCTTGCCGTATTAATATGCGGCAGTTTAGCCTGTCCCGGATATCAGTCAACAATATGAAACCATGAAGGTTAACATCAGCCTGAAGAATGTGCATCGCTGGCTTTGGCCGGGAAACTGCCTGTTGTGCGCGGCCCGCGCGCCGGCGGGGAAAGATCTTTGCGCGGAGTGTGAACGCTCTTTACCGCGCACGGAGTCGGCGTGCCCGCGCTGCGCCGCGCACGGCGCTGCCATGGAAATTGAGGGAGTATCGTGCGGCGCCTGTCAGACACACCCGCCGGCTTACACCTCCGCACGCTCGGCATTTCGCTATGCATCGCCAGTGGACAAACTGATCCAGGATCTGAAATATCACGATCGCCTCGAACTCTCGCGGTTGCTGGGAGAATATCTCGCGAATCACCTGCAGGCCCTCGTCGATCCACTTCCCGACGTGGTCGTGCCGGTGCCGCTGCATTCATCGCGCCTGCGCGAACGTGGTTATAACCAGTCGCTCGAGATCGCGCGCTTCGTGGCGCAATCCCTGGAGCTGCCGATCAACTGGAAAGACGCGCAACGCATCCGACCGACCGCACCGCAGACGGAGTTGCCCCGCGAACAGCGCCGCAAGAATGTCCGCGGCGCGTTCATGACGGGCGGCGTCTTCGCGGGCAAGCGTGTTGCCATCGTGGATGACGTGATGACCAGCGGACATACGGCCAACGCGCTTGCCGAGAGCCTGCTGCGAAGCGGAGCCGTGGAAGTAAGGGTATGGGTTGTGGCGCGAGCCTAAGCGGTCTCGACGAATCCGTTTCCTCGCTCTAATTCGGACGCAGGTTTACCAGCGGGATCTCCACCACTGCGGTTTCGCGGGTGTGCACCGTGACATCAATCGGCTTTTCGTCCTTGGGCTCCCAGGGCAGCGGCACATTGGCCACATTGAGGCGCACCGCGTGCGCGCCGGTGGCCACTGCCTCAAAGCGAAATTCGCCGTTGGCATCGGTTTCCACACTGAAGCCCCGATCCAGATACACGGTGACGCCCGCCACTCCCGGCTCTCCCGGTTCGCGCACGCCATTGTTGTTCCGGTCGAGGAACAGGACACCGTGAATCGCTCCGCGGCCATAGGTGCCGTTGACATGGCCGACCGGACTGCGGGCCCGGCCCCAACCCTCGTCGTAGCGCAAACTCACCATCAGTTGGCGGTCGGTAACACGCGACTCGTCGCCGGCGATGTTGGTTGTCAGCAAGTTCTCGTTGTAGGACAGGTCCGCCCCCAATCGCCAGGCATCGGCCATGCGCCAGGCAAGTGAAAAAATCAGGCTGCTGCTGCGGTTGCTGTCAATGGCATCGCTGGTCAGCTGGCTGAACGTAGCGCTTCCGGAAATGTCCAGACGGTTCAGGCTCCAACCCGCGCCGCCGCGCACGGAAGTCTCGGCAAAATCCTTCGTCGAGCGTGTTTGCCGGGTATACTGGATTCCACTGCGCAGACTGTTAAATCCTCCTTGCGGATTCCAATAATGGTCCCACGATGCATTCGTACGATTATAGTTGTTGTCTCCGCTGCGGTCGTTGGAGTACAACAACCAGGAACTCGTGCCGGTGGAAAAGCGATTGGACACGCCGCCCTGCACGGTCGTGATGGTGTCATGCGTGTCCATCCCGGCGCCGCTCATGCTTTCCGCGCCGCGTAAGAGATATCCGTTCACGCTGAGGTCGGTGTTGACCTGATACCCGAGGCTGCCATAGACGGAAACGAGACGAGAAGTAATCACCGCCGGGTCGTGATCCAGATTGTTTTCCGACGCATCAGCGCCGAGCGCGGTATATGTGTTATACGTGCGCGTGCTGGAGCGCCAGGACGCGCCCTGCAGATCGCTTAACACCGAGCTGTTGCGATCCACCCATTGGAGGTTGGGGTCCATGCGATACACACTGAGACTGTGCAGCCAGGCAGATAAGCGTTTTTCCCCGTCCAGCCACACACCCTGCGCGCCATTGTTGCTCGCGAGCATGCTCGCCTGAGCAAAGCTGCTGTCCTGACCATCGAAACGCACGGCGGCGGCGGTACTGCCATGATCGTCCTCGCCCGTCGTGGTAAGCGCATTGCGCGTCTGCCACGTCTGCGCGGCGGCCTGCCACTGCGGCGCAAGACGAGACGACACGCCGACAGCGGCGGCACTGCCGCTTGAAAAATCCGTGCTGAACACCGGGAACGTGCGCCCCTGGTTCACGCCGAGCGACCCGCCGCTGACACGCAGCACGGTATCGGACGAGCGCATCTCCGCGGAGGCGCCTTCGATGAGCGGCTCTGGCAAACGAACATGCCCGCTCGTCGTAAACAACTCCGGCGAGCGCGCGCGAATGTCACCGATCTCGTTGTTCATGAGCCAGTGATCGGTTACGGCGAAATCGCGCTGCGCGACGTTGACGTAGTGACCGCCATTGAAATCGCTGCTCAGCATCCCGTTGCTGCCGGCCGTGGTAAACGCCGCGCGCATATCGAAACGGCCGTAGTTCTCCGTGTCCTGTTTCACCTGCGCGGCGATACCACGTTCGATGCTGACCCCGCTTGAGCCGTCATGAATGTTCTCATCGAAGTAGCGGTACTCGATACTGGCCAAGCCCGGCAACAAACCGGCGGCGCGCTCCTTCGTGGAATACGCCTCCATGGGATCAACGCCAATGCTGGGGTCGATGAGCGGATCGCTATACACGTCCGCTGCCGACTTTACCGCCGGCGCGGGCGGAGGCAACTGCGGGGCTTCGGCCAACCGGGTGGAAGACCGTGGCACACCAACCGCAGCTCCATTTACAGGAGACGCATTGGGCGACACACCGGGAGGAGCATCAGGGGTGGAAGTCGAACCGGTCGTGTCGCGTGATCCCGTCCCATTGCTGATTGAAGGCGCCGGCCCGGAAGTTGCGGCAATTCCACTCGTCCGCAACGGACTCAGTCGGGTATCCAATCCGACACCCGACAAGCCTTCGCCGGAAACTGGAACATCCGGCTCGGTGAGAAGTCGCGACACTACCATCAATCCGGTGGCGAATAACAAAGTGAGAACGACCAGGACTCTGGCCCGGCGAGAGAGAGTTTTGTTTTTGTCTCCCATGTGTCTTCACAATTTGTTAAGTAAGCACCGCGTTCACAGATTCAAGTTCATATTCAATCAATGGGTTAGCCACTTTTTCTGCAGACTTTTGTTAACTATAGGCAATGAATTAAGTATGTATAGGCAATTACTATGCCAATAAGAGATCTTCATGCATTGCGCGCGATGCGATTAAAAAAATGACGAGATGGAGCCAAATCACCAGGCACCCCTCAGCCCGAGGGTCGATGAAAGATCAAACCTGATGCGGGGAATGCAGTTATCACCCGAATGGCCTTGTCACACCATCCAAATCCGGCGCACGCTGCCAGCCTTGAGCCAAGGTTTTGTATCGCCTGGATGACTCGCGGTAATCCGGGTTCGGGGCCACAACCAAGTTAACCGGGGAGTCAGATTTTTATTGATTTTGCATTTCCAATACTTGGACGCGGAAAAACCTCTGGTTTTGGCCGATAAAATCAAAACCGAATCTTGATTGGCACGAATACTGCATTAAGACAGACAGACTGTCATACATGAATTTTCTGCTAAACAGATAGAAGGTTCCGGTATGAGCGGATTGAACAATTTGGCTTAACAGATGAGGTGACTCAATGAACAAGGTATTAAAGAAATCGTTGTGGGCAGCGTTGAGCGTGGTGGGCGTGGCGGCCAATCAGGTGGCACTGGCCGATACTGCAACGTGCACGGGCGCCAATTGCAACACGAACGCCTCGCCCCTGCCGGTGGTATTTACAATCACTATTCCGACCTTTCTGCGTTTCCAGATCGGCGCTGCCAGTCCCGGCGTGCAATGGACCAACATCACCGCTGCCAATTTGGGCGTGGCTCCCGTGAACGCGAATGCGTCCACCAACGCCGGTCCGGGTGCAGCCGCCGGATCGTTGTACTATGCCTTGCTGAGCAACAACGGTTCTACCGCGACAATCAATGCCACGGGCACAGGGCTGGGTATTGTAAACGGCGGTAACACGATTCCTTACAGCGATATCTCGGCAACAACGACCGTCTCCGTCGGTGCCGGCATTAACTTTCCGCCAGAGGGAGGGACGACCGTCGTCCCGGCGGCTGGAGTAATCAACGAGAGCGGATTCTGGAACTTCGTGTATGCGAACACTCTCACGAACCTTCCAGGGGGTGTCTATAGCGGCACGATCAACTACACGGTGACGCAGCCGTAGTGCCGGGTTTGCCAGTAATGGCAACCCTGTGTTTTGTGGCGCATTAGTAGCAGGGGGACGCGGGATTGCGTCCCCTTTTTGTTTGGGTTCCAGATACGTTACATTTAACTCGGCAGTGGACGGATGGCGCAGGCGAATATCGTCGAGAGATGAACTGGTGATGACGGCATGGCGCACGAATGGACGAACAGTGACACGAAAGTTATTTGTGTGCGCAGGCGCGGTTGCGTTGCTCCATGGTTCCCCGGCGTCAGCAGCCTGGGTAAACATCAATCCTCCGCGAGGCTCGGTGATTTTACGTATCAACTATGCGGGCACGCCGACGGTGACATTCACCGTACCCGCGGCGCAGGTGGGGAATGGAACGCCGGTCGTCGGAACACCCACGCTGGAATTTGAAATGAGCGTACGACGTGCGAGATTCGGGCCCAACCTCACCGCCACGATGACGGCCACGGCGCCGGCCACGCTTGCCTCCGGAGGCAATTCGATTCCGATCACCGCCATCAGCTGGACCAGCGTCGCCATCGCCGGGTCTCCGGGTGGAACGACGGTAATCCCGAACGGCAGTTTCGTCGCGGGCCCGCAGACGATCGTAACCCGGACGACCACGGGCGGCGGTAGTTTTTACGCGGGTGGCGCACTGACTTTCCGGTTCGCCAACGCCGCGGTCTACCCCCAGGGCACGTATGGTCCTGCCATCGTCAACTATACCGCGAGCCGGAATCCATGAAGCATATCGGCCGTCGGATGCCAGGGGGGATGACAACATGGCGCAACAATGGAGGAACCGTGGCGCGGATACTATCGGTTTGCGCAGGCGCTGTTGCGTTGCTCCATGGTTCCCTCGCTTTGGCTGCATGGGTAAACATCAATCCTCCGCCCGGCACGGTCATATTGCAGATCAACTACGCAGGCACGCCGACGGTCACGTTCAACGTGACCGCTGCTCAGATGGGCAACGGGACGCCCGTTGCGGGAACACCGGCGCTGGAATTTGAAATGAGCGTGCAACGGGCCGGGGGTACCAATGTCACCGCCACGATGACGGCCACGGCGCCGGCCAACCTTTCCTCCGGCGGTAGCCAGATTCCGATCAGCGACATCGGCTGGACCAGCGCCGCCATCGCCGGCGCTCCGGGAGGAACGACGGTAATCCCCAATGGCAGCTTTATCGGGGGCCCGCAGACGATAGTCAGCATTACCACCGCGGGCGGTGGCAACTATAACGCGGGCGGGGTGCTGACTTTCCGGTTCGCCAACACCACGGTCTACCCCGGGGGCACATACGGTCCTGCGACCGTCTATTACACCGCCGGACGGAATCCATGAAGCCAATCGGCCGCCGGATACTGTCGGGACTGTTGCTCGGGCTGCTGTCGCTTCCGGCGTATTCGGGAACGCGCATCGAGTCCCTCTATGTTCCCGGCCCCAACCTCGAACTGGAGGGACGCTGGCTGAGCCCCTATGCACGCGCGAGTAGCGACCCGGCACAGGCCAGTCTCTTCGTGGCGGAATCCGCTTTCAAGGAAATGCTCCTGACCATACCACCGGCTTTCATCGGCAAGAACGTGCGAATCTTCCTGATCATACCGCCACAGACTCCCGGCATCGCCGGACCGGCGGGTCTGGAAGTGCAATGGCGCACGCAGGGGGTGTTCCTGCCGGGCACTGCGCGACCGGGTGAACGGGTGTTGTTCTTTCAGGGCGTCATCCAACAATCGCCGTTGCGCGACCTGATCGCTTACACGTTCCGCGTGGACGCACGCTACAATAGTGGACAGATACGTTTCGATCCCATTTATGAAATCGAAGAACGCTGACGTTTTTCCATTCGTGCGCGGCCTGACGCTGGTGCTCGCCGCCGCGGTGATTACGGCGACGCCCACCTACGCGGGCTTCGATGTCTCGGTAAGTCCGCCGCGTTTTGAACTGTATGCCAAGCCGGGAGAGACCGTGCGCCAGACCGTCTCGATCTACAACCTCGGTAATGTTCCAGGGCGTTATCTCACCAAAACCGCGGACTGGGAACTCGGTACCTCCGGCGAAGCGCTGATGCAGGAAGGCGCGCCCAAGGAGGGATCCTGCCGCCCCTGGGTAAAAATCGAGCGTCATGAAATCGGCGTCGCTCCCCGCGAAACCCGCGATTACCGCTTCGAGGTACATGTGCCGGAGAACGCCAAGAATGGCGAATGCCGTTTTGCGTTGCTGGTCTCCTCCGAGGCAGGAACGGCGACACCGGGTGGCGGCAGTTTCATCCAGATTCCGATCGTTGGACGGCTGGCGGTGATCGTGTACGTCACCATCGGCGACGCCAAACCGGACATGAAATTCGAGCGCATCGCCATGCAAAAAATAAATGGAAAACCCCTGCCGGTGGCCACCTTCCGCAACGCAGGCGACGCCCATGGCCGGGTGTCCGGCCATCTCGAAGCGCTCGATGCGAACCATCACAAAGTTATTCTGGCTGCCGACGAATCCGTGATCCTGCCGAACTCCGCGCGCGGTATTATGCTCACTCCGATGGACTGGTCATCCGGCGAGGGCAAGAGGCCGGCCTTCGATCTGGCTCCACCGATGCACGTCCGCGGCACTCTGAAATTTCTAGGTGGCGGCGAAGTCAAGATCGACCAGGTGCTGCGGTAGGAATAGTCCGATCCGGGCTTCCATTGGCAGTTCGCAGTTCGCCCTTCGACTTCGCACGGGACAGGCCTGTCGAACCATAGACAGAGAGTTCGATAACATCAGTTAGTCGACGCCTGCCGCTTTGATCGAGACAAGCTGCCGCCGTGCCAAACCATGTTTCATGTAGTGCTATATCAACCTGAGATTCCACCCAACACCGGGAACATCATGCGCCTGTGTGCCAATACCGGAGCGCGTCTCCATCTTATCGAGCCTCTGGGGTTCGAGCTGGAAGATAAAGCACTGCGGCGCGCCGGCCTGGATTATCGCGAGTGGGCGGATGTCCGGACCTATGCAAGCTATGAGGCATTTTTCGAAGCCGCGAGGCCAAGGCGGCTGCTAGCCTTTTCCACACGCGCACGGCGGTTTTACACGGAGATAGAATATAAGGAGAACGACGCCCTGCTCTTCGGGCCCGAAACGCGTGGACTGCCGCAGAATCTGCTCGACACTCTCCCGGAGGAACACCGTCTGCGGCTGCCGCTCCTGCCCGGCAATCGCAGCCTGAATCTGTCCAACGTGGTGGCGGTGGTGGTCTATGAAGCTTGGCGGCAGCAGGGATTCAGAGCCGGGGAATAGTTCTTATTATGTCAGGACGAACGAGCGAAGCGAGTAGGGCTGCTGATTTGTCCAGACGAACGAAGTAGGGCGACATTTATTCCTGCCGGGGTCCGCGTTTAAGCAAAGCTTCCACGGCGGCCTGGGGCGGGAG